>JAWOHJ010000010.1:0-4421 GCA_046485225.1 Lutibacter sp.
CATTTACCAAGGCAAACGTTGCATTTCCTTCATTTCCAATTTCAGCATCCGGAAATTCAAGGGTTGCCAACTGAATTAATTTATCATTGTTTAAATGAATAACCGTTTCAAAAGATTTCTTTAAATCGTTTTTAAGTTGCATTTCCTGAACGGTATACAATTGCGGTTCATTGTAAGTCCAAACTTCAACATTTACAATTTCTTCAGTTAACAACATCGTGTCTTTAACAATAGGCGGTTTTGCCAATCCAAAATATAGCTTGGTCTCATCTTTTGAAAAAGAGATTTTACCATCCGCAGAAACCAGGTAATTTTTAGGAGCAGAAAGATTGTCAACCAATTTCTTGGCCGCTTTATTTCCATCACGCCAAAAGTACAATTCGTTAGGCCGAACTTGTATTTTTGTGGTATCTGCATCCACAATAAAACTTAAATTTTTGCCTGAATCACTAAAACTTAACTGGGCATATTTAGCCTTATCGCTTTTAAAAACATTGCTGATTTTGTTGCTTTCTAAATCGATGATGTAAACCCCTTCACCTGAAGTAGAATCAACACCCGAAGTAATGTAAGCCAAACGTTTTCCTTCTTTGGCAAAAATGAAATCTTTCACAAATTTAACCGTGTCCTGCTTTCCCGAATTAAGATTTCTGATGACCAAATGGTAGCCGGTATCTTTCCCAACTTTTTTTATTTTTTTGGTGGTTTTTGGCTTTATGCTGTCTTTTTCTTTGCTTTCAGTTTTTTTCTTTTGGGCAACTTTTGCTTCATCTAACAAATAAGCTACATAACCTTCCCATTTTTCTGGAATTTTGTACGATTTTACATTGGCGATCTTCACCAAAGATTTATTTGTTAAATTGTAGATACCCAAACTGTCTTTTGGAAGTTTTTCTTTATCAATTTTTTTTCGTTGCATTGCTCTGATGCTGTCTTTATAAGGCTTCACCGTAAAAATTGCAAACTTGGAATTGTAGGTAAATTTACCTTCTTCACTTCTTTGATGTTCAAAAATTAAGTTGGCATTGGCATCTTTAATGTTTAAAAACTGATCTTGCTCTCCTTTTTCCAGCGAATACATAACAAAATTTCCATCAGCAGAAATGGATCTGTTTTTAATGGCATTCCAAATTTCAACATCGGCATGGTCCAATATTTTTTTTTGTGCTGAAATTGTTAATGAAGCAAATAATAGTAAAATTGATAAAACTGTTTTCATAAAATAAATTTTAAAATAAAAGTTAAATATAGGAATTCAAATGATTATAAATAAAAAAATTAATCATTCACTAATCTTCAATTATTTCATCACTATTTTGAGCGTTCAACTGTAAATTGTCAACAAAAAGTTTATTGATTTTAGCAATTTCATGGCGAGTTTTTCAACACCTTTATCCAACGGCCAAATTTCAGTGATTTGGTCCTTTTAATAAAAAGCGTACTTTTGCGCCCATTATGAAAATCAGTATTTATTTTATTACAGTTACTCCGCCTTGATTTACAATCATTAAATCAAAAAAAGTCAGTTAATTTATTTAATCACATTTATTTGATGCCATTTATTTTGAATTGTATCAAACCATTTTATCCAAAGCATGAAAAAAATATTCAATTTATATGATTTATCGCAAAAGTTAAATTATAAAACCGAAGTGTTATCAGGAATAACAGTGGCATTGGCGCTTGTTCCTGAGGCAATTGCGTTTGCAATGATTGCCGGATTTTCGCCATTGACAGGTTTGTATGCGGCATTTGTTATGGGATTTGTAACATCGGTTTTGGGCGGAAGACCCGGAATGATTTCTGGAGCTACCGGTGCAATTGCGGTAATTTTTGTTGGGCTGATATTAGAATTGCGAAACACTTTCCCTGGAATTTCTTCTGAAACCATTTTGCAATATGTTTTTGCGACCGTTATTATTGCAGGACTTTTGCAAATTCTTGCCGGCGTTTTAAAATTGGGGAAGTTTATTCGGTTGGTGCCGCATCCTGTGATGTTTGGGTTTGTTAACGGATTGGCCATCATTATTTTTATGGCCCAGTTTCCAAATTTTTATCAAAAGGGAACTGGTAATTTGCTGGAAGGAACGCAAATGCTCACAATGCTTGGATTAACGTTGTTAACAATGCTTATTATTTGGGGATTGCCTAAATTAACAAAAGTGGTGCCTTCATCTTTAATTGCTATTTTGGTGGTATCAGCCATCGCTATAGGATTTGGGATTGATACAATGTCTGTTGCCGACACGTTGAATGCCGGTGAAAGTATCAAAGGCGGATTTCCGCCGTTATCTATTCCAAATATTCCTCTTGATTTTGAAACTATAAAAATTATATTTCCTTTTGCCTGCATTGTTGCCGGTGTTGGTTTGATTGAAAGTTTGTTAACCTTGAATTTGATTGATGAAATCACTGAAACCCGCGGAAACGGAAACAGAGAATGCATTGCGCAGGGAACTGCAAATATTGCTTCAGGATTTTTATCGGGAATGGGCGGTTGCGCGATGATCGGACAAAGTTTAATCAATACTTCAGCCGGTGCGAGAGCAAGATTATCGGGCATCGTGGCTTCCTTGATGCTGCTGGTTTTTATTATGTTTGGATCAGGTTTAATTGAGCAATTGCCAATGGCAGCTTTGGTTGGTTTAATGTTTATGGTGGCCATTGGAACTTTTGAATGGGCAAGTTTAAAGACTTTTAAAAAAATGCCTTTGTCTGATGTGTTGGTGATGGTTTTGGTAACATTGATAACTGCGATTTCACATAATTTGGCCATCGCTGTGCTGATCGGCGTTATTTTATCGGCTTTGGCGTATTCCTGGGAAAATGCCAAACGAATTCGCGCCAGAAAATTTATTGATGAATCGGGCATAAAACATTATGAAATTTACGGACCGCTATTTTTTGGTTCCGTGACTGCTTTTGCTGAAAAATTTGATGTATTGAACGATCCTGCGGAAGTGATTATCGATTTTCGTGAAAGCCGGGTGGCTGATATGTCAGCAATCGAAGCGTTAAACGGACTTACACACCGTTATCACAAAATTGGCAAAAAAGTGCATTTGCGCCACTTGAGCAAAGACTGTATTTTACTCTTAAAAAATGCCGAAGCTATTATCGACGTGAATATTATGGAAGATCCAACTTACAAACTTCCTGTTGATACGATTTAAAATTCTATAGGTTTTATGTAATTGAGAAAAAAGGTTTCGGTTTTAAGCCAGTTTAAATTTCAGCATAAACTTCTTGCGGAGTTGTGACTGCTTTTTGTCGCTTGTAATAAATTTCAATGCCCACAATCGTCACCAACATTGCTATAACGGATAAGATTGAACCTTCAAATCCAAATTTTCCGCCGTTTAACAGATTGTTTTCAGTGATGCCAAACTCAATCAAGGAATAAGTTTTTTGTCCACTGACATTGAATCCTAAAATTGCCTGAAATAGGTTCCAACTTAAATGCAATGCAATTGGAAACCATAAGTTTTTTGTGTGAATGTAGGAGATTCCCAATAGGATTCCGGCCAAAAATATATTTATCAGGCTAAATAAGTCAATGTTTGGATTAAAAGCGTGCATTAAAGAAAAGAAGATTGAAGAGATAATTAAAGCCACATATTTGTTAAATGAAATCATTAAATTTTTTAAAATATAGCCTCTCATTAGCAATTCTTCCATCACTGCAACAATCACAAAGAAAAAAATGGAAAAAAGGATCTCTTTAAAATCAAAAATCACCCTTTCAAAATTAATTTCTCCTAAAAGCAGCAATATTAAATAGCCGGTAGTCATAATAAATGCGCCAATTACAATGCCAACAAGAAACTCATTTAGTTTGTTTTTAGGTTCAAAACCAACCTTCATAAAACGCTCTTTATCAAGATATTTCATAAAAAACCAAATAACCAGGAATGTTCCAAGTAAACTGAAAAATGACATAATCATATGTTGTTCAGATGTTTTTTGAGAATTTACGTCTCCAATGTCAGCTTTGGCAATCAATGCACCAATATATTCGAATATTCCAACAATTAAGATGTATGGCACTATCAATAGCAAAATTCTTTGCCATCCGCGGTTTTTGTTTTCCATTTTAATTGGTTGTATTGAGTTTGTTGAATGTTTTTTGGCTTTTGTAGACTCTATTTGAGCTTGCATTATATGAGTTATTGGCAATAGTTTATTCCTTATTTCTGTTGATGAAAAGTAATATTCCTGAAATCAAAAATCCTGCAATGCTAAGTAAATGAAGCATTAAAAATATCAAAACTCCAAAAAATGATTTACTTGTTTCTTTTTCTCTATAAGCCAACTTGTCAATTCGATAATCATTAATCGTTGAAATTATCTTTACAGATTGTTTTTTATTGATTTCAAATTGTCCGATACTTTTAAATTTTTTGTCAAAAATTATATAAGTT
>JAWOHJ010000089.1:0-4444 GCA_046485225.1 Lutibacter sp.
CACAATTTGGCTGTATTTATCCCACGGATACGGAATTCCGGTAATGTTCGAAAAGAAAGTCATCATTTCTGGTGTATTTCCAAAAATGGTTTTTGCTTCAGGCTCAAATTCCGGTTCAACATAATAATTAACTTCCAAATCATTCCAAAAATCTTTAACAATGCTAAATTCGCCAACACCCATAAAAACAAGGTATGGCGCATGTTTTTGATCCATTTTCCAATAATCTGTTCTTGTTCCGTTATTATTTAAAACTTGGCTTTTTAATGTTCCGTTTGATAGTGTTACATATTTATTGGGAACAGTCATATAAATTTCCTGTGTTGTTTTTTGATTTGGGGAATCAATGGTGGGAAACCAGCAGCTGTTGGATTCTGTTTCACCCTGTGTCCAAATTTGTGTTGGTTTATTTGGATCTTCTTCTTTTGGATCAATAAAATACAAACCTTTTGCATCCGTAATATTTTCGCTTCCTTTTTGTATAATTTCTTCAGGTTTCGCAGTGTATTTTATGTAAACAGTATATTCTTCGCCTTTTTTATAGGTTTTGTCTAGCTCCACCGTTAATTGATCTTCAGAATAATTAAAACCTGCTTTTTTGTCATTCACTTTTACTTCGTGAATGTTAAAGGATTTAGCGTCTAAAACCACTTTGTTTACAGTGTAAAAATGTGGTGTTAACGTAACCCAGGCTTCTCCATTTAACTGACTTTTTTCAAAATTGAAATCTACTTTTAACTTGGTGTGAACAAGATTGTTAATTTTGTCTCTTTCTGGTTGGTAAATTCTGTCTTGAGCAGCCAGAACTAGTGAGAATAATAAAATGAGCGCGAATAAAATATTTTTCATTTGAAATGTTTAAAATTTAATAGGCAAAAATAAGAATTTAATTATCTTAAGCAGTTAACGGATAGTTAAAAAGCCATACTTTATAAGGTATGGCTTTTCATTTTTATTTAATTGTTAACTTCAGTCTTCATACTATTTGATGCTTCCAAGGAATCCGCCCAATTGTTTAAGTTGTTGAGAATTTCCGTCCAATTTAATTTCTTGGGCCAGACTTAAAATTTCGCTCGGATTCATATTTTCTCCTAGTACTCTTACCAAAGCAAAACCTCTTTTACTGTCCGATCCAAAAATAATCACTTCATCAATAGCGTCTTCGGCGCCTAAATAATTTACAGTAACATTTCCATCAGCCGTTTTCATGCGCATCAGTTGCTTGTAATCTGGGTTTTTTAGAATTTCTGCTACTTTTACCTTTTCAGCATCAAACAATTCCTGATTTCCTTCATTAATTTGCAAGGCTAAAAAATTGACTTTTTTAATGGTTTTTAAAGTGTTTTTAACTTCTTCAGAAACATTTTCGTCTTTTAGCTCTATAATATTTGCAGGCAAATCAACAGAAATAAACGCGTTATTTTCTTTACTGTCCACATAATATTTTTGCAACGATGGCTTTGTTTCACAGGCAACTGTTAAAATTGCAGTAAAAAAAACGATTATGGAAACTTTTAAAAATGTTTTCATCGCTGTGATTATTTATTTTTTAATTGTTTGCCACTGTTTGGAATATGGGCTTCTGTAATCTCAGAAACTTTATTTAAATCGATATTTCCTGTTAATGATAACACAACAGCTTGTTTATTGGCTTTATTTGTCATATCATTTACAAACATTAGCAATTCACTTACGTGATTGTCATCCTTACCAGGACGAATATAAATTTTAACGTTGGCGTCTTTATCTTTTATGCGCATCATCTCAACAAGTTTTGAAGTTTTCAAATAACTTGAAACTACATCTTCCATTTGATTAGCAATTGCAGGATTTTCTGTAGTAAAAACTTTTAAAGACTCCAGGTCTTTAACCATTTCAGCATACTTTTTTGCTTCTGGGCTACTGCTTTTAAATTTACTTAGCATTTTAAAAGCTTCTTGGTTCACAATCACAGAAGTTACGTCATCCATAGCTTCAAACTTATTGAAAATTGAAACTTGTGCATAATTTGTGAATGGTAAAATAGCAAAGGCGATTATAAAAATTATTTTTTTCATTTTTTTGATTATTTAGATTTGTTAAAAATTCTGTTTGTGGTGGTTTCAAACTCTTGCAATTCAGTGATTGCTGCAGTTCCTTTGTTTAAATTTGCCGATAACATAGCGAAAGCGAATTGCGTTTCTTGATAAATTTTTTCGGCTTTTGCTTGTTGGTTTTTTTGATACCCGGTGTACACACTTACCAATAAAACTGCTGAGGCCGCTACAGATAACCATTTCCAATTCCAATTTTGTCTTTTTAATTGAATGGTTTTTGTAAATCGCTCGTCTTTACTTGCTGAAAAATAGCCGAACATTTCTCGGTATTCTTCTAAATGTGGTGCGACAACATCTCCTGAAAAATATTCTTTTAATTCATTTTCTTCAGCGATGGAAGTTTCAGCATCCAGGTATTTTTCCAACAACTTTTCTACATTAGCTAATTCCATAATTATGTTGTTTTATTAATTGTTCTTTAATTGTTTTTCTGGCTCTTGATAGTGAAACCCTTATTGCGGCTGGTTGCATATTCAGCATTTCCGCTATTTCTTCAAATTCATATTGTTCAATATCTCTAAGCTGTATAATTATTTTTTGTTGCTCTGGTAAGTTCTCAATCAATTTATGAACCAAACTTACACTGTCATTTAATTCAACCCTTTTTTGTAAAGACGTTCCACCTTCTTTATAGTTACTGTGAACCAGCGATAAATTATTGGCCTGTTTCGATTTTAATCGGTCAAAACAATAATTCTTCGTCATCGTCATCGCAAAAGCTTCAATACTGTTATAGTCGCTTAACTTCGACTTGTTTTTCCAAAGCTTAAAATAAAGCTCTTGGGTGGCATCTTCTGCCTCTTCTGTTGAAACCAGCAGTCTTTTTGCCAATCTAAACACCTTATCTTTAAAGGGCATTACCTTTTTTAAAAACTCTGACTGATCCATTTTAAGTTTGGTTGTTAAAACGATTTTCTGATGTTATTATAATTATGACGAGCAAGTTACGTTTTTGTAACATCATATATTATATTTGGAATAAAAATTGATATATTGCGTCCATAAAACAAAAATTATAAAATGAAAAAAAGTAGCTACATTTTTACAATTTCTTTAGTATTGAGTTTAGCTTTTAGCAGTTGTAATAAAAACGATGATCCAACGCCAGTTGTTGATGACGCAGTAAAATTAGAAAAACCAATTAATGATTTTATTTGGAAAGGGATGAATTCCTGGTACAATTGGCAAACCAGTGTTCCTGATTTGGCAAATACCAAAGATGATGATAGAGATGCTTATTACACCTATTTAAATGGAGCTGCTGACCCTGATGATTTTTTCTACACGTTGCTTTTTCAAAAAGGAACAACAGATAGATTCTCTTGGATTGTTAAGGATTTTGTGGAATTAAACAATTCTTTTCAGGGAATTACAAAGTCATTGGGAGTTCGTTTATCAGCGGTGGCAATTAATTCAGGAGTCGACATTATTTTTTATGTCCGTTATGTAGCGCCGGGTTCTCCTGCAGATGTGGCCGGAATTAAAAGAGGTGATATTATCAATGCTTTGGATGGGGTAATTATGACAGCAGCAAATTATTCAAATGTTGCGGCTAAATTATCAAATGAGACCGTAACCTTTTCAATTGTAACTGAAAATGGTGTTTTAATTGCCGATAAAACAATTACGGCTGCGGTTATTTCAGAAGATCCGGTTTATTTCAAAAAAGTTTTTACTGATATTGAAGGTAAAAAAGTTGGTTATTTGGTTTATAACTCATTCAGATCTTCTTATAATGATGAATTAAATGCTGCTTTTGCCGATTTTAAAAATCAGGGAATTCAAGAGTTAATCTTGGATCTAAGGTTGAATGGCGGCGGATCTGTATTAACATCGGCGTATTTGGCAAGTATGATTAATGCCAGTGCAGGCACGGAAACCTTTGCTAAATTAACCTTTAATGCAAAACATACCAGCCAAAACAGTTCTTACACATTTCAAAATAAGTTAAATGTATATGATGTTAATGGGAATAAAACCGGGGAAGAAAATATAAACAGACTCACAGGTCTCAATCAATTGTATGTATTGACCTCAAGCAGTACGGCTTCTGCAAGTGAAATGATTATCAACGGATTGAAACCTTTTATGCCCGTTAAAGTGATAGGAACCACCACGTACGGTAAAAATGTGGGATCAATAACATTATATGATTCTCCTTCATCTGATTTTACAAGCGAATCATCTGCCAATTCAGCGCATTTATATGCGATGCAACCCATTGTATTTCAAATTTATAACAAGTTAGACCAAAGTCATTATACACAAGGTTTTGTTCCAAATATTGAAATTAAGGAATTTCAATTCTGGAATAATATTTTGCCTTTTGGTGATGAAAATGAAGCTGT
>JAWOHJ010000097.1:0-2638 GCA_046485225.1 Lutibacter sp.
TGAAGAAAAAGCGCAGGAATTGGTTGAAGCCTTTGCCACAAAAGTGAAAGCGAACGTTGCTTACAGAGCCGAAAAAATCAATACATATAAAGAGAAGGAGAATTCTCCGTTATTGTATCTTATTGTTGCAACAGGAAATATCTATGAAGATGTAAAACAAGCGCAAGCCGCAGCCAAACAAGGCGCCGATATTATCGCTGTAATCAGAACCACGGGTCAAAGTTTATTGGATTTTGTTCCTTTTGGGCCTACAACTGAAGGTTTCGGAGGAACCTATGCCACGCAGGAAAATTTCAAAATAATGCGTAAAGCATTGGATGAAACTGGGGAAGAAATAGGGAAGTATATTCGATTGGTTAATTACTGTTCGGGTTTATGTATGCCCGAAATAGCCGTTATGGGCGCTTTGGAAAGGCTGGATATGATGTTAAACGATTCTATGTACGGCATTTTGTTTAGAGACATCAATATGTACAGAACTTTTGTTGATCAGAAATTCTCAAGAATGATCAATTCATTTGCCGGAATTGTAATCAACTCTGGAGAGGATAATTACTTAACGACTTCAGATGCCGTTGAAAAGGCTTACACGGTTACCGCATCTCAGTTTATTAACGAAAGATTTGCGTATGAATCGGGTTTGCCAGCAAAATTAATGGGTTTGGGTCACGCTTTTGAAATGAATCCGGATATTAAAAATGGTTTCCTTTTAGAAATGGCACAGGCGCAAATGGCAAGTGAAATATTTCCTGAAGCACCATTAAAATATATGCCGCCCACAAAATATATGACAGGCGATATTTTTAAAGGGCTGGCAATGAATACCTTGTTTAACTTTATTGCAAAATCTACAAATCAAGGAATTTTATTGCTTGGTATGCTAACGGAAGCCATTCATACGCCTTTTATGCAGGACCGGTTTTTAGGCGTTGCCAATGCTAAATATGTGTTGAATAATATTGCCGATTTCTCTGATGATATTGAATTTAAAAAAGATGGGATTATGCAAACCAGGGCAAAAGTGGTGCTGGATGAAACGATTGAATTTCTTGAAGAAATTAATAAAACAGACTTATTTAATGCCATAGAGACTAAAATGTTTGCAGAAGTAAGCCGTCCGAAAAACGGAGGTAAAGGATTAAGTGGCGTAGCTGAAAAGGCAAAGGATTATTACAATCCTTTTTACACGTATCTTGAAAATGAATTAAATATTGTAAAAGAAGGAAATTAGTTATGATGATAAGACCTTACGGAGACACATTAAACGACGGAGCCGTTCAAATGTCATTTACCCTGCCTGTAGCGCATTCCGCCAAAGCAGATGAAGCTGCAATTCTATTTGGAAAAAAATTGGGATTTAAAGAGGTTGAGGTAGTTCACTCAAATCCGCTTTCCGACGAATTTACATTTTTTGTGGTCTATGGAAAAACAGAAATAAGCATTGATTATGATAAAGTAGTCGTTGAAGAGGTGGAGAAATCTTTGGATTTTTATGGCGTTAACAATTTTATCAAAGAAAATATTAAAAGAAAAATAGTGGTTGTAGGTGCTTGTTCCGGTACCGATGCCCATACGGTAGGAATCGATGCAATTATGAATATGAAAGGTTTCGACCAGCATTATGGACTTGAAAGATATCCTATGATTGAAGCCTTCAACCTTGGTGCGCAAGTCCCTAACGAAGAGCTTATTAAAAAAGCGGTGGAATTGAAAGCTGATGCTATTTTAATTTCACAGATTGTAACTCAAAAAGATATCCATATTCAAAATCTTACGGAATTTATTGAGTTATTGGAGGCAGAAGGACTGAGATCTAAAATGGTAGTGTGCGCCGGAGGACCCAGAATTGGCAACAAATTGGCTTTAGAACTTGGATATGATGCAGGTTTTGGAAGAGGAACATATCCTGAAAATGTGGCTTCTTTTATTGTTGAAAAAATGCACGAGAGAGGTGTAAAATAATCTGTTTTAGTTATTTTTATTGGACTTGATTGCCAAACTATCCGTTAAGGTTGTTTGGCTTTTTTATTTCAAATTTTTACTTCAGTCAATTTTTTTTATAACTTATCTTAAAAAGTCAGTCTTAATTTACAACAAAATATCAATCCCATTGTTATTCATGGCAGGGTTTTTGGTTTAATTGCTTTTTATAAATTGAATGGTAGTAATTTGCAAGTATAAACCATTGGTTTAAGACCCCTAATTATTTATTTTAAAACTTAAAAAAGATGAGATTAAAAAAAATTTATTTTGTAGCAATTGCAGCAATGGTTGTGATGCTGGGATTCCAGAGTTGCGAGAGCGATGACGAAGGCAATACTGCGAGAGTCCAACTAAAATTGGTTGATGCGCCAGGAGATTACTTGGAAGTGAATGTTAATATTGTGGACATTCAGTACAACAACAGTAGTAATGAAGCAGGATGGGTGAGTTTCGGAAAACCGGAAGATTATCCAATTAATGTTGATTTAACAACGCTAATTGCTGGGAATAGCCTCTTATTGGCTGATCAAATTATTCCTTCAGGAATGTTAAAACAAATAAGATTGGTTCTGGGTGACGGAAATACCCTTAAAGTTGAAGGGCAAGAAGCTATGATGGCACTTAACACGCCAAGCGCTATGCAATCTGGTTTAAA
>JAWOHJ010000195.1:0-11584 GCA_046485225.1 Lutibacter sp.
GTTTGCTGAAAATATACTGAAGAAGATTAGGGTAGCTAAGCTTATTTTTTTTACCATAAAGTGGATTGTTATGCGGTGCGTTTGGTTATTTCATCACGAATTTTTGCAGCCAATTCATAATCTTCATTTAGAACTGCTTTGCCTAATTTTTCATTTAATTCTTCCAGTGTATCTTTAGAAAACGAACTTGCTTTTTCGGGCTCTTCAATTAATTTCTCAATGCTTAAGGTCCCTTTTTCGTCCGATAATTCATCTTTGGCTTTTAAATAAATTCCAGCCTTGTCCAAAATATTTTCATAGGTATAAATTGGGGCGTTAAAACGTGTTGCCAAAGCAATGGCATCGGAAGTTCGGGTATCAATAATTTCCTCAATTTTATCACGCTCACAAATTAAGCTTGAATAAAACACGCCATCAACCAATTTATGAATGATTACTTGTTTAATTGCAATGTGAAATCTGTCTGCAAAACTTTTAAATAAATCGTGTGTAAGCGGGCGAGGAGGTTTAATTTCTTTTTCCAAAGCAATGGCTATGGACTGTGCTTCAAAAGCTCCAATTACAATTGGCAAGGTTCTGGATCCGTCTACTTCACTTAAAACCAGAGCGTACGCGCCGCTTTGCGTTTGGCTGTAAGATATCCCTTTAATATTTAGTCGAACTAAACTCATAAGTTAAAATTAACAAAAAAGACTGTCTAATCAAAGGAATTTATCCCAATAATTAGGCAGCCTTATTTAGAGGCACAATTTAATAAAATTATGCGTTATTTGCTTTAAATTCTTTTAACTTTTCAATTAATTTTGGAACGACTTCAAAAGCGTCGCCAACAATGCCATAATCTGCAGCTTTAAAGAAAGGAGCTTCAGGATCTGTATTGATGACCACTTTAACTTTTGAGGAGTTTACACCGGCCAAATGCTGGATGGCGCCAGAAATTCCAATGGCAATATACAAGTTTGAAGAAACCGGTTTCCCAGTTTGTCCAACATGTTCACCATGAGGTCTCCAGCCCAAATCCGATACCGGTTTTGAACAGGCAGTAGCTGCACCCAAAACACTAGCCAATTCTTCTATCATCCCCCAATTTTCCGGACCTTTCAATCCTCTTCCTGCAGAAACCACAATATCAGCATCAGCAATGGTAACTTTACCTGATGTTTGTTCAATGGAGGTTGAAACTAAATTACTGTCAACCAAAACAGGTGAAAAATCCTCGGTTGTTCCAGAAACTTTGTTTTCAACCAATCCATAAGCGTTTTTAGCGAGTGCAATTACTTTTACCTCCGTTAAAATTTGCGTGTTATTAAATGCTTTGTTGGAAAACGTTTTTCTTTTCACAGTAAAAGGTGAAGTTTCGCTTGGCAACGCAATTACATTGCTTGCAAAACCTGCATTTAAATTTGCGGCAACCATAGGCGCAAAATACAATCCGTTTGCATTTGAATCGATGATGACAACTTGTGAACTTTCTTTTTCTGCTGCTTGCTTCACAATGTTGGCAAACAATTTCGCATTAAAAATTTTCAACGCATCATTAGTGATAGATAATATTTTTTCGGCACCATAGTTAAAAAGTATCGACGGATCACTTGAATTCATCGTCAATACAACCAAATTGGTACCCAATTGCTCCGCAACTTTTTTCCCGTAGGAAGTCACTTCTAAAGCAGTTTTTTTAAATTTTCCTTCCGATGATTCGGCAAAAACCAATACTGACATATTATTTTTAGATTTTGGATATTTAGCTTTAAGACTAAAATCAATTTATATTTTTAATTCTTGTTGAACAGTTAAACAATGGGTTTAAATAACCTTTGCTTCGTTATGCAATAAGCTGATGAGTTCATCCAAATTGTCTGCAGCCACTAATTTACAGGCCGATTTTGCTGCCTGTTTTTCAAAAGAAACAATGGAAGTTGTTGCAATTCCGTTGGATGATTCAACTATGTTCAATGGTTTTTGACGCGCCATCATAATGCCTCGCATGTTTGGAATACGCAAATCTTTTTCTTCAACCAAACCTTTTTGTCCGGCAATAATTAAAGGAAGATTTGCCTCCAGCATTTCTTTTCCGCCATCAATTTCACGTGAAATAGTGGCTTTATCACCATCAATTTCTAAACCAATACAAGCATTTACAAAATTAAAGTCTAACAATGTAGCAAGCATGGCTGGCACCATTCCGCCGTTATAATCGATGGATTCTTTTCCGGCAAGTACCAGATCGTAGCCACCAGTTTTAACTACTTCGGCCAACTCTTTTGCAACGGTAAAACCGTCTAAAGCTTCTGCATTTACCCTTATGGCATCATCGGCGCCTATGGCCAAAGCTTTGCGCAAAGTTGGTTCTGTTGTGGCGTTTCCAACTGTGGCAACGGTTACTGTGGCTCCTTGTTTTTCTTTAAACCACATAGCTCTTGTCAAGGCAAATTCATCATAGGGATTAATGACAAATTGCACTCCGCTGCTGTCAAATTTTGCATTGTTATCTGTAAAATTGATTTTTGATGTGGTGTCGGGAACGTGACTGATACAAACTAATATTTTCATGAAATCTAAGTTTTTTGGATATTTGGTATAAAATTACACGTCTTTTTATTTATTATGCTACGAATATAATATTTTTTTTAAATATATTATGCACGCATAGCAATTTTTTTATTAAAACATTATTTTTTTGATAGAACTGTTATTATTGTTTAATTTTGCAAATCCTTAAAAACAGATTAAGATGAAGACTATACAATTTAGAGAAGCCATTTGTGAAGCAATGAGCGAAGAAATGAGAAGGGACGAAACTATTTACTTAATGGGAGAAGAAGTTGCTGAATACAATGGTGCCTATAAAGCTTCAAAAGGAATGTTGGACGAGTTTGGCGCAAAACGCGTAATAGACACTCCTATTGCAGAATTGGGTTTTACCGGAATCGCCATTGGATCGGCCATGAACGGAAACAGACCGATTGTGGAATATATGACCTTTAACTTTGCCTTGGTGGGCATTGACCAAATTATAAATAACGCCGCAAAAATCAGACAAATGTCGGGCGGACAAATAAATTGCCCTATTGTGTTTCGCGGTCCAACAGGATCAGCCGGCCAATTGGGAGCCACGCATTCACAGGCATTCGAAAACTGGTTTGCAAACACACCGGGATTAAAAGTGATAGTACCATCAAATCCTTATGATGCAAAAGGTTTGTTGAAAGCAGCAATAAGAGATGATGATCCGGTTATTTTTATGGAATCGGAACAAATGTATGGTGACAAAGGCGAAGTGCCGGATGGAGAATATATTGTGCCAATTGGCGTTGCTGCTATTAAAAGAGAAGGAACCGATGTAACAATTGTGTCTTTCGGAAAAATAATTAAAGAAGCTTATATCGCTGCTGATATTTTAGAAAAAGAAGGAATTTCAGTTGAAATTATTGATTTGCGCACCATCAGACCAATGGACAGCGAAGCCATTTTTAAATCGGTAAGAAAAACAAACCGATTGGTTATTTTGGAAGAAGCCTGGCCTTTTGGCAGTGTTTCCTCTGAAATTACGTTCCAGGTTCAGGAAAATGTATTCGATTATTTGGACGCTCCCATAAGAAGAATTACTACTGCAGATACCCCTGCGCCATATTCTCCGGTTTTATTGGAAGAATGGTTGCCAAATGCAAATGATGTTGTAAAGGCGGTGAAAGAAGTATTGTATAAAAAATAAGGGCATAATATTTGCGCTGCAACTACCTTTCAAAATTATCTTGAAAGGTTTTTTTATGATGACCAAAAAATATATTTTATTAAGTTTTCTGTTCTCTTTTGCTTTTTTCTCAGGGTTTTCCCAGGTGAAAATAAGCGGTGTTGTGAAGGACGAAAACAACCAGTCGATTCCTTTTGCCAATATTGTTTTTGTGGGTTCATCCACAGGTACAGTTTCCGATGAAAACGGCAAATTTTATTTGGAATCCGCCAAAACCTATACCCAAATTGAAGTTTCTTTTTTAGGCTACGAAACCAAATCTATGCCTGTAAAAAGTAGGGATTTTAATTTAACAATTGTTTTAAAAGAATCCGCTGCACGGTTAGATGAAGTTTTTATTTACAGTGGAAAGGTTAAGAAAAAAGGAAATCCTGCCATCGCCATTTTGGAGAAAATTTGGGCTAAGAAGCGCGAAAATGGCATTTATTTATTCGACCAATATCAATATAACAAGTATGAGAAACTTGAATTTGATATGAATAATATTGACAGTTCTATGATAAAAAGCAAACTCTTTAAAGGCATGGAGTTTATTTTTGAAGGCATTGACACTTCAAATATCACAGGAAAATCCTTCTTGCCTATTTTTATCAACGAATCTGTTTACAAATCGTTTGGAAAAAATAACGATGGAAAAAAACTTCGGGAAGATTTGGTGGCTAACAAAAACTCAGGATTCGAAAATAATCAAAATGTCATCGCATTTATCAAAGATTTATATGTGGATTACAATGTTTATGACAGCTACATTAAGATTTTCGACAAAAGTTTTGTAAGTCCAATCTCTAAAGCCGCAGGCGTTTCAACCTATAATTATATTTTGGCCGATAGTGCTTTTATCGACAATAAGTGGTGTTTTAATATTTTATACTATCCGCGAAGAAAAGGAGAACTTACTTTTAAAGGTAATTTTTGGGTGAACGACACCACGTTTGCCATCAAAAAAATTAATATGCAGGCCAACAAAAGCGCCAATATTAACTGGGTAAAAGATATTTATATTGAACAGGAATTTGATGTGTTGAATGATTCGGTATTTTTGTTGAAACGGGATTATATGATGTCCGATTTTAGTTTGAACAAAAAAGACAAAGCCAAAGGTTTGTATGGAAAAAGAACCACCATGTTTAAAGATTATGTCTTCAATGAAAAAAAATCGGATGCTTTTTATAATGAACAAATAAATGCCTATGATAAAAATATTTATACAAAAGCCGATGATTATTGGAGTGAAAATCGGCAGGAAAAATTAAATGAGAATGAGCAGGGCATCTATAAATTGTTGGATACATTAGCCACCGTACCTAAATTTAAACGCATTTATAGTTTGGTTTCCATTTTGGGTTCCGGTTATATTGAGATTAATAAATTTGATTTTGGTGATGTTTTTTCAACCTTCGGAAAAAATGATGTGGAAGGCTGGCGTTTGCGTGCCGGAGGAAGAACTTATTTAGGCGGAAATGAGCCTTGGCGCTTGCAGGGGTACACAGCTTACGGATTTAAAGATGATAAATTCAAATACGGTTTTTCTGGAAAATGGATGTTGAACCCGAAAAGTAGATTCACTGTTGGAGTTGGAAATAGGCGCGATGTGGAACAAATAGGCGTAAGTTTAACCACAACCAACGACGTGATGGGCAGAAGTTTTGCCTCATCTTCCTTGTTTTCTTCTGGCGACAACAGCAAGCTGACTTCCATCAATTTGTCTAATTTTTTCATGTCAATCGAGCCACGAAATAATTTAAATTTCAAAGTTGGCGCATCATACAGAACCCTGGAATCAGCTTCGCCGGAAACTTTTAATCTGGATTATTGGGTTGATAAAGAAAACAATATCAAAAAAGCGGACGTTTCGCAATCCGAAATTGATTTTACGGTCACTTACACACCAAACAGAAAAACAATCGGTTACGGCGTTGAACGCAATGAAGTTACCGATGTTTATTCAACCTTGTTTTTGAACTATTCAAAAGGGATTAAAGGCTTGTTTAACAGCGATTTTGATTACCAAAAAGTCCAGTTTTATTACCGTCAGCCTGTATTAATTGGTGGTTTGGGAAGGATGTTCACCACTTTTGAAGTGGGCAAAACATTTGGAGAAGTTCCGCTTGGTTTATTGAACGTTGTGCCCGGGAACCAATCTTATTTTACCATTGAAAACACGTATTCGTTGTTGGATTATTATGAATTTGTGACAGATACGTATGCATCACTTCACGTAGAACATAATTTTAACGGAAAATTCTTTTCAAGAATTCCATTGTTCAGAAAACTAAACCTGCGCGAAATTGTGGGTGCAAAAGCGGTTTGGGGAGAAATTTCCGATAAAAATATTGCATTGAGTGCTTCAAACATAAATTATGTGGCACCTTCAAATGTATATTATGAGTACAGCGTTGGTGTTGGCAATATATTCAAGGTTTTCCGAATTGATTTTAGCTGGCGAGGAAGTTATAAAGACGTACCAAACGCTAATAATTTTGCCATAAAAGGCGCCTTCGGATTTCATTTCTAAAATTTACCGAAATTAAGCGTTTGTTGGGCGATGATTTTTGTATTTTTGAAAAAAATTTAACTGTTTAACTAAAAGAAAATGAGCAATAAAACCGATAAAACTTTTGATGTATTAATTGAGATTCCAAAAGGAAGCAGAAACAAGTATGAATATGATTTTGTGTTGCATAAAATCAGGTTCGACAGAATGTTGTTTTCCTCTATGATGTATCCTGGAGATTACGGATTTATTCCTGAAACATTGGCCTTGGACAAAGATCCGCTTGATGTTTTGGTATTGGGTGGCGAACCAACATTCCCAATGTGCGTGATGGAAGTGAAACCCATTGGCGTTTTTCATATGACCGACGAAAAAGGACCGGATGAAAAAATTATTTGTGTGCCAATTTCAGATCCAATCTGGAATGCGTTAAATGATATTTCAGATATGAATCCTCACCAAGTAAAAGAAATTGAACATTTCTTTCAAGTTTACAAAGATTTGGAAAAAAAGAAAGTTGATGTAGGTGGTTGGGGTGATGTTAAAGAGGCGTATGAAATTGTTGCGCAATGCATTGAACGCTATAATTTAAGTGAACATAAGAAAAAAAGGACGTTTACCATTTAATTGATAAAATATAGACCTAAAAACCAAGCCATCTTTAATTTTTAAAGATGGCTTTTTTTATCTGTCTAATTTTACTTATTTTAGCGCCCATAATAAAAATTAACTATAACAAACATTTAAAAAAATGGAATTAATCGTAAAATTTTTGCCTCTATTTGGTATTGTGGCACTTGTCTTTGTTTTTTTCAAAAATTCTTGGGTTACAAAACAAGATGGAGGAAGCGAAAAAATGGCAAGAATTGCAAAGAATATTGCTGACGGAGCAATGTCGTTTTTGAAAGCTGAGTATAAAATACTTTCAATTTTCGTAGTGGCTGTTGCAATATTGCTTTATTTCAAAGGAACCTACGAAACCGGATCAAACGGAATGGTGGCTGTATCATTCATTGTAGGAGCTTTTTGCTCTGGATTGGCAGGTTTTATTGGAATGAAAGTGGCTACTAAAGCGAACGTTAGAACTACGCAAGCCGCAAGAACTTCTTTAGGAAAAGCATTAGAAGTTGCTTTTGCAGGTGGTGCAGTGATGGGATTGGGCGTTGTTGGTCTTGGTGTTTTAGGATTGAGTTCATTATTTATGTTGTATAGCGGACAAGGATGGGTTATTTCTGAAGTGTTGAATGTACTTTCAGGATTCTCATTGGGTGCTTCATCAATTGCATTATTTGCACGTGTTGGCGGTGGTATTTATACCAAAGCGGCTGATGTTGGTGCCGACCTTGTTGGAAAAGTGGAAGCAGGTATTCCTGAAGATCATCCTTTAAATCCAGCAACAATTGCAGATAACGTTGGAGACAATGTTGGAGACGTTGCAGGTATGGGCGCCGATTTATTTGAATCGTATGTAGGCTCTATTATTGGTACAATGGTTTTAGGAGCTGCGTTTGTGACTATCCCGGCTTTTCAAACTTCATTTGATGGTTTAGGCGCTATTTATTTACCGTTGGTTTTAGCCGCAGTGGGTATTATAATGTCAATTATAGGAACGTTCTTTGTAAAAGTAAAAGATGGCGGCGATCCACAAGCTGCTTTAAATTTAGGTGAATTTGGTTCAGCAGGCTTAATGGTTGTTGCTTCTTATTTTATCATCAACCAAATGCTGCCTGAAACTTGGATGTTTAAAGGAGTTGAATATACTTCATTGGGTGTTTTTTGGGCTACAATAGCTGGTTTAGTGGCTGGTTTGTTGGTAGGAAAAGTTACGGAATATTATACTGCAACAGGAAAAAAACCTGTAATGTCTATCGTTAGGCAATCTGAAACAGGTGCAGCAACAAATATTATTGCAGGTTTGGGTGTTGGGATGATGTCAACAGCCATTCCTATTATTTTAATTGCAGCCGCAATTTTGGTTTCGCATCATTTTGCCGGTTTATATGGTATTGCCATTGCAGCCGTTGGAATGTTGGCAAATACAGGAATTCAGTTGGCTGTGGATGCTTACGGTCCAATTTCTGACAATGCCGGTGGTATCGCGGAAATGGCCGAATTGCCAAAAGAAGTACGTGAACGTACAGATAAATTAGATGCTGTTGGAAATACAACTGCAGCTATCGGAAAAGGATTTGCCATCGCTTCTGCCGCTTTAACGGCTTTGGCATTGTTTGCCGCTTTTATGCAAACTGCAAATTTAACTTCAATTGACGTTTCTCAGCCTAAAATTATGGCCGGACTTTTAGTGGGTGGTATGTTGCCATTCGTCTTTTCAGCTTTGTCTATGAATGCCGTTGGACGTGCTGCAATGGCGATGATTGAAGAAGTTCGTCGTCAGTTTAGAGACATTCCTCAGCTTAAAGCAGCTTTGGAAGTGATGCGTAAATATGATTCAGATATGTCTAAAGCATCTGTGGAAGACAGAAAAATATTTGATGAAGCCGATGGTGTTGCAGATTATTCAAAATGTGTTGAAATATCAACAAAAGCATCTTTGAAAGAAATGGTTTTGCCTGGTTTAATGGCGATTACCGTACCAGTTTTGGTAGGTTATATTGGTGGCGCTCAAATGTTGGGAGGTTTATTGGCCGGTGTTACAACTACAGGAGTTTTGATGGCTATTTTCCAATCAAATGCCGGTGGTGCTTGGGATAATGCGAAAAAAACAATTGAAGAAAAAGGCTTAAAAGGAACTGATACGCACAAAGCTGCGGTTGTTGGTGATACCGTTGGTGATCCATTTAAAGATACTTCAGGACCATCATTAAATATTTTATTAAAATTAATGTCGGTTGTGGCTTTGGTAATTGCGCCAAGTATTGCATTAAGCGATGCTGATATTACCGAATACAATCAAGAAAATGGCATTGAAATGGTTTCTCACGAAATCTCTAAAGAAGTGCAAGTGATAATGAGCACTAATGAAGATGGATCCACTAAAGCGGTGGTTACAACAACTACCAATGAAGACGGAACATCCACAACTGAAGAAAATGTATTTGAAGGAACAGAAGAAGAAGTGAAAGCTGAAATTCAGAACCTTAAAGATGTTAAAGTTGAGGTGATTACTCCAGCTCAAGAGTGATTCTTAAGAGATTGATTAAATTATAAAACAAAAAAACCTGCCAATTGGCAGGTTTTTTTGTGCTTATTTACGAAGTAGCATAATCGATTTTACGGTTTATTTAAGCGGAACTACAAATTTATTCCGGCTGTAAAATAACTTGAAGTTGCTGTGGAATCACATGACATTCATCAGCTGCGACCGTTATGGATTCAGAAACAAAAGTGATGTATCCAACTCCTGAAACTGTAATAATATAAGTTCCTTCTCGTTCCCAGGCGCCTGAAAAAATGGGATTATTCGCGTCAAAAAATTCGAGGGTTTCGGTGTAATTTCCGTCAGTGGCTTTTACCGTAATTCCAGTTCCCAAAATTTGGTTGGTAACGGCATTTTTAACGGTAACGTTTAATCCCGCCCGCGCTTCTTCGGTGCACTGAATTTCATCTGTATTGTTATAAGTGCAGGATAAAAAAAGAAAAATGAAGCATATGTATAATGTTTTCATCATTAAAAGGATTTAAATTTTTATTGATTGATTTAAAAACTTTATTCTTTAATCAATCAATTTTTAATAAGACCATTAGCTGAGGCAACGCTATTGTTGTTGATGGCATCCATTCTTGAAATTCGTCCAATCGCAACGTCGGGCGCAACGGGCTTGGTTGCTTCCTTATAATCATTGACTGAAATTTCCGTCTTTGAAATTTCATCTAAAATTTTTCGTTTGATCTCTTTCATTTCCATTGTTAAATTTCTTTTGGAAATACAAATGAAGTTTTATATGTTATCCTCTTTGTTTTCGAGATTTAATTTGTCTATAAGGTTGTATTTTGCCTGACGGGTTTTCCAACGATCACGTGCATATTTTTGCATATCGGTAACCGTATCTTTTTCGTCGGTTATTTCAAGTCCAAGTAAGGTTTCAATAATATCTTCCAAGGTTACAATTCCGTCCATGCCGCCATATTCATCAATAATTACAGCAATATGTTCTTTTCTCTCCAAAAGAATTTCCCAAACGCTAAACAGTACTTTTGAATCTTGAACAAAAACAATTTCGCGTTTAATATCTTTCAGTTTTAAATCAAGTTGTCCCTCGGCAAGTTTTTCAAAAACCGTTTGTCTGAATACATAACCTGTTATGTTTTCTGTACTTTCTGAATATATGGGGATACGTGAGTATTTCAGGTAATCCTTATTTTTTAAAAAATCATTTAATGTTAAATTTTCATCGGCAACCACAACCACCACCCTTGGGGTCATAATTTCAGTAACTTTTACATTTTTAAGTCGAAGTAAATTTTGAATAATCTTATGCTCTTTTTCCGAAAAAATACCTTCGTCGGCACCAATGCTCGCCAAGGCCGATATTTCTTCCCTGCTGGTAGATTGCTCATTTTCATTTCCTGAAATAGCTCTTGTGATATAGGCCGACATAATAACCAAAGGATAAGTACCAATAATCATAATCCTAATAATTTGCGATGAAATCTTGGCCAAACCTCTCCAATAATTTGCTCCTATAGTTTTGGGAATAATTTCTGTAAGCACCAATATTAAGATGGTTAAAATTGCTGAAACAATCCCAAAAGATGCTTCACCATATAATTTGACAGCCTGAGCACCAACACCGGCTGCGCCAACGGTATGAGCCACAGTGTTAAGCGATAAAATTGCAGATAAAGGTTTGTCGATATTGCTTTTTAAGTCGATAAATACTTTTGCCCATGCATTGCCTTTTCCTTCTTTCACAATTAAGAATGAAATTGGTGTGGAAAGCAATACCGATTCCATAATTGAACACAGAAAAGAGATGGTGAGCGCAATAAATAAGTAGACTAAAAGTAGTGTCATTTTTTTTTGTCAAATATAAAACTAAATTCTGATAAATAGATGAATGCTGAAAATCATGTAAAATCCCTTTTTTTGCTGATTATATTTATAAATCATCATCCTAAATTTTTCAGTTAATTTTCTGAATCATCGGGTTGAAGGCTTTTGAAGCTACCATCACTTTTGTACCAACTTTCAAGGTGTTTATTTCATCTTCTGTGGCAATTACTTTTATGATATTAGATCCGGAAAGTACACTGATGATATAGACTACATCACTTTTTTCAATGGCAATAATTTCTCCCGTAAGTTTAAACTTACTGCTTATTTTATCTTCAGAAAAAACAAAAGAGGGTGTTCCTTCTTTGATGATTTTTCCTTT
>JAWOHJ010000228.1:0-4982 GCA_046485225.1 Lutibacter sp.
TTATCAACCAATTCTATTTCTATGGCCACCAAATCGATATGCGCAGGAATAATGTCAACATTTGGAGAATTTGACGCAACAATTGCCTCTTTTGCAGTGATGGAATGTTCCAACAATTGATACGTTCCCAACTCAACTTCTTCTATGGCAATTCCAAGCCCCGATGAAGCATTTGCTTGCGGGTCGGCATCAATTAACAACACTTTTTTTTCTAGAATACCCAATGCGGCGGCTAAATTAATAGTGGTTGTAGTTTTGCCAACACCTCCTTTTTGGTTGGCAATTGCAATAATTTTTCCCATAAAAGAATCTCCAATTATTTTAAGCTGTAAAAATACAATTATTTATCGTTTTTGAAAGTTTATATTGTTAACAAACCGCTAAAAAGCAAAAGAGGCTTGAAATTTCAAGCCTCTTTAATTTTTTATTTTTTTGTTGGAATATTCTCCAAAATAGTGAGTAAAAATTTCCAGAATTTCTGTGAGGATTTAATATTCGCTTTTTCATCGGGTGAGTGTGCTCCTTGAATAGTTGGCCCAAATGAAATCATATCCATATTTGGATAATTGGTTCCTAAAATTCCGCATTCCAATCCGGCATGACAAGCCACGACGTTCGCTTTTTCATTAAAAAGTTTATCATATGTTTCTGATAAAAGCTTTAAAATTGGAGAGTTTACATTCGGTTTCCATCCTGGATAAGAGCCTGATAACGTAACATCATATCCAGCCATTTCAAAGGTAGCTTTTAGTTTATTTGCCAAATCAAATTTTGCCGATTCAACGGAAGATCTTGTTAAACACAAAACTTTCACGCTTTCATCTTTCACAATTACACGGGCAACATTATTTGAAGTTTCCACCAAATCTTTCATGTCGTTGCTCATTCTATAAACACCGTTATGCGTTGCGTAAATCATGTTAAGCAAAGTACTTTGACTTATGGTTGTCATCACTCTTGCAGGTGTAGGTACTTCAGCTATTTTTATTTCCAAATTTGGATCAACCGTTGCAAGTTCAACCTTAATATCTTTAATAGTTTTGATTATTTTTTTTATAAAGGCCTCTTTTCTGGAATCTGCAACTGAAATGATTGCAAAACTTTCTCTTGGAATGGCGTTGCGTAAACTTCCTCCGTTAATTTCCGAAATTCTGATAAATTCTTTTGATTCATATAATAAACGGTTCATAATTATATTGGCATTTCCCAATCC
Organism: Lutibacter sp.; assembly: GCA_046485225.1. GTDB lineage: Bacteria > Bacteroidota > Bacteroidia > Flavobacteriales > Flavobacteriaceae > Lutibacter. The sequence goes on from JAWOHJ010000228.1 coordinate 1,214, forward strand.
TTTATGAATGTCCATTCCTGAGTGGCCTCCTTTTAAGCCTGTAATGGAAATTGAATAACCGCTGCTTTTTACAGGTGAGCCAACTTCATTATAGGTATTATCAGCAGTGACATCTATACCACCGGCACAGCCAATGTCAATTTCATCGTCTTCTTCAGTATCCAGATTAAGTAATATTTCGCCATTTAAATAATTGGCCTGCAATCCCATTGCGCCTGTCATTCCGGTTTCTTCATCAATAGTGAACAATGCCTCAAGTGCAGGATGTTTGATGGTTTTTGAAGCCAAAACACTCATAATTGCGGCAACGCCAAGACCATTATCGGCACCAAGCGTTGTTCCATCAGCCCGAACCCAATCGCCATCTACAACCATTTTAATTCCTTCTGTATCAAAATTAAAATTGGTGTCAGAATTTTTTTGGTGAACCATATCTAAGTGTGATTGCAACACCACAGTTTTGCGATTTTCCATGCCTTTAGTAGCAGGTTTTTTAATAATCACATTGCCAACAAGGTCAACTACAGTTTCCAGGTTTAATTTTTTACCAAAATCAACCATAAATTGAATTATGCGTTCTTCTTTTTTAGAACCTCTTGGTACCGCGTTTAAATCGGCAAAATTGTTCCAAAGTTCAATAGGTTCAAGAGTTCTTATATCTTTTGTCATTTTCTTGTTGTTTGAGTTTTTATGATATTTCTAAAACGGTTTCATTTAAGGGTTTTCTTACTTTTTTCATGGAGCTCATAAAATCATCTTTAGCCCTAAAACCAACAGGCAACAATAATACAGATTTTAAATTTTGTGCCGATAAATTTAGCAATTCGTCAATTTTTTCAGGCACAAAGCCCTCCATAGGGCAATTGTCAATTTTTTCAATAGCGCAAACGGTCATTAAATTGCCCAATGCGATATAAGTTTGGTATGTTGCAGATAATTGTTTTTCCTCCAAAGTTTTGTTTTTGTACATATCAACTAGCTGATTTCTAAATTTAGAAATTACTTCTTCGGATACGCCTCTAACTTCTTTTTCCAAGTCAAAATAGGCGTTAATATCATCAGTTGTCGTATCATTTTCAATACATAAAACCAATAGGTGAGAAGCATCGGCAACCTGACGTTGGTAATAGCAATGTTTCACAAATTCTTCCTGAATCGCTTTATTTTCAATCACAATCAGCTTTAAAGGCTGTAAACCAAATGAAGTTGCCGTTAAATTAAAAGCATTTTTTAGTGTTTCAATTTGTTCTGCTGATAATTTTTTTGAAGGATCAAATTTTTTGGTGGCATATCTCCATTCTAAACTGCTGATGATGTTCATTTACTTACATTTTATAAGGAACAAAAATAATTTAAAAATACCGAATTCCGTTATATTCTTATTCAATTTTTTTTACTGAAGGATTTTGTATACTTTTAAGTTGTTATTAAATTGCTATGAAAGAAAATTTACTGCATTTTGTGTGGAAACTTAAATTGTTTTCAACTGCTCATTTGAAATCCACCAATGGTGAAATCATTGAAATTATTTCAACAGGAACCGCCAATCTGAATGCCGGACCCGATTTTTTGAATGCCAAATTGGTTATCAATAGACAGCTTTGGGCTGGAAATGTTGAAATTCATTTAAATTCATCCGATTGGTATGCGCACAATCATGAAATTGACGAGAATTATGATTCGGTGATTTTACATGTGGTTTGGGAACATTCCGTCGATATTTTCAGAAAATCGAATCAGCCAATTGCCACTTTAGAACTTAAAAATTATATTTCGAAGGAATTATTGGACAATTACCAGCAGCTTTTCAGCAAAAATAAAAACTGGATCAATTGTGAAAAAGACATTGCAAGTGTTGATTCCTTCATTTTAACGAATTGGCTTGAGCGACTTTATGTGGAAAGGCTGGAAAATAAGTCGGAGCAAATTCAAAACACTGTCAATAAATTAAATAACAATTGGGAAGCCGCATTGTTTGTTTTATTGGCCAAAAATTTTGGATTGAAGATAAATTCCGAAGCATTTATGAATTTTGCCAATTCCTTTGATTTTTCAATTGTTAGAAAAGTTTCCGGTAATTTAATTCAGTTAGAAGCCTTATTTTTTGGACAGGCAGGAATGCTTTCGAAGGATTATGAATCGGAATATTTCGAAAGTCTTAAAAAGGAATACCATTTTTTACAGGTTAAATTTCAATTGGTGCCCATTTCAAAAGGACAAGTACAGTTTTTTAGGTTGCGCCCAAATAATTTCCCTACAATTCGGTTGTCGCAATTGGCAATGGTGTATCACAACCATCAAAATTTATTTTCTAAAATTGTTGAAACGGAAGATATCAAAGAATTTTATGAGCTGTTTGATTTGGCGACTTCCAATTATTGGGAAACCCATTTCACTTTTGAAAATGCATCAAAAAAAAGCATTAAAAAAATTACGAAACCGTTTATCGATTTGCTGCTGATAAATACCATCATTCCTTTGAAATTTTTGTATTTAAAGAGCCTGGGCAAAAATGATTTAAGCTCTGTACTTACAATTATTGCCAATATAAAACCCGAAAAAAACGAAATTATTTCAAAATTCAACGAACTCAACATTAAAAGCAAAACAGCTTTTGAAACGCAGGCTTTGCTTCAACTTAAAAATGAATATTGCAACAAGCAACTTTGTTTAAATTGTGCCGTTGGCAAAGAATTGCTAAAAGGTTAATTATTTGGATACCATTTTTTTAAGCGGACTTCTATGGTTTTATTTTTTGAATTTACCAATTTTTTAAAGGCTTCCACATCACTAAATCCGTCTTGTCCCCTGTAATGAAAAGGATAAACAATTTTTGGCTTAAAATCTAAAACAGCACTTGCAGCCTGTTCTACAGTCATTGTATAAGGTAAATTCATACAAACAAAAGCGATATCAATATTTTGCAGCGTTCTCATTTCCTGGATATCTCCTGTATCTCCCGAAATATAAATTTGTTTGTCATCAACCGTAATGATGTAACCATTTCCCCGTCCTTTTGGATGTCTTGAATTTGGATCTTCCGGTAAATTATACATGGGGATTGCCGTGATGAAAAAATCCAAACGATGAACGCCTTGTCTGTTTTTAAGTTTAACAAATATAATCCTCCACCAGAACCGTTCCGCTCAGGGTGCTGGCCATCCTGATACCGGCCGCCAGCTCTTCCCGGGTTCTGGCCACGGTAACGCCGAGGGTCGATCCTTCGGCGGACGGCTTGACAACCACCGGCAGACGCCGCTGCCGCGCCAGCAACTCTGCCGCGGTCTCGCCGGGATGGACATAATCGAAGGCGGGTGTCGGCAGACCATGATGCAGCAACAACTGCTTGGTGATGACCTTGTCCATCGCCATACTCGAAGCACGGACACCGCTGCCGCTGTACGGGATGCGCATCACCTCCAGCAGCCCCTGGACCTGACCGTCCTCCCCCCCCTGGCCGTGCAGGGCAATCAAGGCGACGTCGATCCCGGCGGCCAGCAATTGCCGCGGCAGATCTTTGTCCGGATCGATCAGGACAGCGTCATAACCACGCGCCAGCAGGGCCGCATGCGCCGCTGCGCCGGTTTTCAGGGACACCTCCCGCTCTGCCGACCAGCCACCGGCGAGAACACCGATGCGGTTTTTTTTCAGCGATTCGCGCGTCCAGCCCGTCATTCCTGGCCCCCGCTTCCGGCCAACCGGTCCGCTACCATCTGACAGGCCTGGTTGACATTGCCGGCGCCCAGGGTAATGACCATATCCCCGGGAC
>JAWOHJ010000234.1:0-9231 GCA_046485225.1 Lutibacter sp.
TGGGCCTAACCTTCATTTTTGTTATAAATAAATTCAATCTGATTTATTAAAATGTTTTCACGGCTGAGATTTTCAATAATTGTTCTGTAAAATAAATAATCCTGATATATTAAGTTCCGATTAAAGTTTAAATGCAGCATAGTTTGTTTGTTTTCAGCATACAATTTTACAAGTTCCGCAAGTTCATTCATAAAATTTGACCGATCGGTTTTTAGCTCATTAATCCAAACGCTATTTTGATTAAAAACCAGATGTACGTTATGGTAATTTATATAATCGGCGTTGTTTTCTATAAATTTTTTAGACAAATAACCATCAATTTTAAAAGTGACGCCATCAAATTCTAGAAATGAAAGTTTCTTTGAAATGGTATCGGAATAGCTAAAATAATCAAACATTCCTTTTTCTGAATGCATGGAATTTGCGTGCTTATCCTGCAGTTGTATAATGGAAGGCATAATCGCTTTTAAAGGCAAACGTTTGTCGATGTTATAAATCCAATGCGTGGTACTGATGGTGTTTTTTCGGTTAACAACGGCAATGGTATCGTTGTTTTTGACTTCAAAAAATAGCCATACTTGTGAATGATTTTGTATTTCCTGAATTCCTTTTTCAGCCAATTTCGGAATCTTGACTTCTTTTTTAGCGCATCCAAACATCAATAATGTAAGCAATACCAGCGTTAACTTTCTCATAATTTATTGTTTAATAAGGCAACAATTTTTACCGCTTCAACAGCTTCTTTTACATCGTGAACACGAAGTATGGAAGCGCCGTTTAAGAGCGCAATGGTGTTTGCTGCCGTTGTTGCGTTTAAGGCAGAATCTGCCGTGATGTTTAAAGGTTTATAAAGCATTCCTTTTCTCGACAAACCCGCAAGTAAAGGCGTTTTTAGGTTTTTGAACAGTGCTAAATGTTTTAATAGCTGATAATTGTGCTCTGTGGTTTTGCCAAAACCAAACCCCACATCGGTGATAATGTCGTTTATGCCAAGTGTATGCAATTCGGCAATTTTTTTTGAGAAATAGTAAAGCAAATCGGTGACAACATTGGTGTAAATGGGATTTTGTTGCATATTTTGAGGCGTGCCTTGCATATGCATCATAATATAAGGAACCTGAAGTTTTGCGACTGTTGAAAACATAGCTGCATCCATTTCACCTGCTGAAATATCGTTTACAATACACGCGCCGTGATGAATACATTGTTCGGCAACTTGACTTCTGAAGGTATCCACAGAAATTAACACCGATGAAAATTCACTGATTAAAAGATTAATTACGGGTAATATTCTGTTCAATTCTTCTTCTTCTGAAATATGTTTTGCGCCCGGACGCGAAGAATACGCCCCAACATCGATAAATGTGGCACCTTCACTCAGCATTTTTTCAACCTGATTCACAATTGCAGTTGAATTATGGTATTTTCCGCCGTCAAAAAAAGAATCGGGCGTACAGTTTAAAATCCCCATTACTTTTGGGGCCGACAAGTCAATCAATGTTCCGTTGCAATTCATGCTTCCCGTCATTTTACGACTTTATTAATTACTTTGGTCATTTCAGGTGCTTTGTAATTAAACATTTGGGCAACTAAATCGGTAACAGATTCGCTGACAATCAGCATTTCTTTGTTGGATTGTTTCAGGTAACCTTCCGTCACCATCACATCAAGCTGTAAAATTAAATGATTGAAAAATCCGTTGGTGTTTAAAATCCCCACAGGTTTGTTTTCTATTCCTAATTGCCCCAAAGTTAAGGCTTCAAAAATCTCATCTAAAGTTCCAAAACCGCCCGGTAATGCAATATAACCATCAACCAATTTGCTTATTTTTACCTTGCGTTTGCTCATGGTTTTAGTGACAATCATTTCGGTGATATTTGCGTGGGCAACTTCTTCATGGCGCAACAAACCTGGGATAACACCAATAACCAATCCTTTTTTTTCAATCATAGTATCGGCAATAATTCCCATCATACCAATTTTTCCGCCTCCGTAAACGAGTCCAATATTATTTTCAATAAAACAATTGCCAAGTTTGATGGCTTCATTTCTGTAAATTTCATTAAATCCGATACTTGAACCGCAAAAAACAGCAACTTTTTTCATCTGTTTAAATTTGATTTTTTAATTCATTAAATTTGTCGAAATTTACGGAAATAATTAAAGCTATATGCAACAAACGTCAAAACAATATGATGCGGTTATTGAAAAATGCCGTTCATTGTATGTAAATAAGTTGAAAGATTATGGATGTGCTTGGCGCATATTGCGATTACCTTCTTTAACGGACCAAATTTTTATCAAGGCGCAGCGCATTCGACAACTGCAGGAAAATACGACTAGAAGAGTTGAGGAGGGAGAAGTTTCTGAGTTTATGGGAATTGTCAATTATTCGGTAATGGCTTTAATTCAATTGGAAAAAGGCGTTTCCGAACAACCCGATTTATCTGCCGAAGAAGCCATAAAACTATACGATAAACATGTTGCCATCACCAAAAGTTTGATGGAAGACAAAAATCACGATTACGGTGAGGCTTGGCGAGATATGCGCGTGAGTTCACTGTGCGATTTAATTCTTCAAAAACTATTGCGCGTAAAGCAAATTGAAGATAATAAAGGAAAAACCATTGTTTCTGAGGGTATTGACGCCAATTACCAAGACATGATAAATTATGCGGTTTTTGCTTTAATTCACTTAAAGGAATCTGACTGAGTTGAATTGACCATAACGTGTTAATGTTGAAACCACTTATGATAAATTGCAAATTAAAAACGAATAAAATAAATCTTTAAATAGCTACCTATGAAAATTTTAACCTTGATATTAAGATTGATTGTATCTTTTACTTTTATCTTTTCCGGCTTTGTAAAATTGGTTGATCCTTTGGGTTCCTCTTATAAATTTCAGGAATACTTTAGTGCCGGAGTGTTAAATCTCGAATTTTTAATTCCTTATGCTTTGCCATTTTCCATTCTGTTAATATTGGCCGAATTGATGTTGGGTGTGATGCTATTGTTGGGTTATTTGCCAAAGTTTACTGTTTGGAGTTTGTTGGCAATGATTCTTGTATTTTTATTTTTAACGTGGTATTCCGCTTTTTACAATAAAGTGCTCGATTGCGGTTGTTTTGGAGATGCCCTAAAACTCTCGCCTTGGGACACTTTTTATAAAAATGTGGGATTGCTGGTTTTAATTTTGATATTGTTTTTTGGATTTAAACATATTCATCCGTTATGGAATCTTTCTTTTGCCAAATGGACTAGCTTTTTGCTTTTTGTGGTATTTCTTTACATCACTTATCACGTATTGGTGCATTTGCCAATCATTGATTTTAGGCCTTACGCCGTTGGTAAAAATATCCCTGAAGGAATGAAATTTAAAGGTGCTGAATTGCCGCCGATTCACGATTTTTATTTGGAGAATATGGCAGGTGACAATTTAACAGATGCAGTGTTAAGTGAAGATAAAGTGATGCTTATTGTGACTTATAATATAGATATAAGCGACAGACAGGGTTTCTCTAAAATTAAGGAAGTAACAGATAGAGCCTTAACAAACGGATATAAAGTATACGCATTAACAGCTTCTTTGGAAGAGGATTTTTTAGACATTAAAGATGAATTTGATTTAAATTTTGAGATGTTGTTTTGCGATGAAACCACTTTAAAAACAATTATTCGGGCAAATCCCGGAATTGTAACGTTGCAAAAAGGCACTGTAACCGGTAAACGGAATTGGATTGATGCTGATAAAGTAATTCTCAATTAAAAATTTGGATAAAACTTATAGTTTTTCAAATTCAACCAAGATAAAAACAGCTAAAAACAATTTTAAAGTTTTTAGCTGTTTTTTTATGTCTTTTTCCAAACTTAATTATTTGTCACTTTCTTCTGCTCAATAGCTTTAAAAAATCTTCTTTCTTATTTTAAAATGCACGAATAATTAAAACACCCCTAAAAATTTTAGGGTATACAATCCTATATTCTTTATTTGAAAATGCTAACCCCTAAAAAATTAGGGTAGTAATCACAATAAATATTAATTAAATTTAAATACCCTATAAAAAAATAGGGGTATATTGAAAATATTCGTAAAAATTAAGCTGTTACCCCATAAAAATTTGGGGGTAAAAAAATATATATATATTTTTGCCTCGAAATCAATTAAACAAATCACTTTATTATGAAGAAAATTGAAGCAATTATCAGAAAATCAAAATTTGATGACGTTAAGGAAGCCCTGCATCAGATTGAAGTCAATTTTTTTAGCTACTGGGATGTCACTGGAGTTGGAAATGAGAAAGAAGGGCATGTGTACCGCGGTGTTAGCTACAGCACCTCCGACATACAGCGCAGATTTTTGTCCATTGTTGTTTCTGATCCTTTTTTGGACAGAACAGTTGATGCAATTTTAAAAACGGCTTTTACCGGAACTGTTGGTGACGGTAAAATATTTGTTTCTGAAATTAAAGAATCATACAGAATAAGAACAAAAGAAACTGGCTCAGATGCGCTAAAATAAAAAACTACTAACTTTTACATTATGGAAAACACACTATTTACTGTTAACAATGTTTGGATGATGATTTGCACCGCACTTGTATTTTTAATGCATTTGGGATTTTCATTATTGGAAATTGGGCTGACAAGACAAAAAAACACCATCAATATTTTATTTAAAAACGTATTTATTCTTTCAATAGGAATTGTATTATATGCTTTGGTCGGATTTAATTTAATGTATCCGGGCACATTTATCTATGGAATCTTACCCGATTATTTTATCAATTTATTTGGGCTTTCTATGCCTGAAAACGGATTGACTTCTGATTATAATGTTGGTTATACCTACTGGACCGACTTTCTGTTCCAAGGAATGTTTGCCGCTACTGCCGCAACTATTGTTTCGGGTGCAGTTGCCGAGCGCGTAAAATTAGGAGCGTTTATGATTTTTACCATATTTTATGTCGGACTTGTTTATCCAATTACCGGTTCATGGAAATGGGGCGGCGGCTGGTTAAATGACCTAGGATTTTACGATTTTGCCGGTTCTACATTGGTGCATTCTGTTGGCGGATGGGCTGCATTGGTTGCTGTTTGGCTGTTGGGCGCCAGAATTGGAAAATTTAAAAAAGATGGCACTATTGGCGCCATTCCTGGACATAATATTCCTTTGGCAACCGCAGGTGTATTCATTTTATGGTTAGGCTGGTTCGGATTTAACGGCGGTTCTGTGCTTTCGGCCGATCCGGGTAAAACTTCTTTGGTTTTGGTGACTACCTGTTTGGCAGCGGCATCCGGTGGTTTGGCTGCATTCTTAGTCTCGCTGCTTCGGCACAAACAATATGATTTGTCCATGTTCTTAAATGGTTTGCTAGGCGGTTTGGTTGGGATTACTGCCGGAGCTGATATAATGAGTGTTACCGACGCCATTATTATTGGAAGTGTTGCCGGAACTTTGATTGTTTTGGGTGTTGGATTTGTTGACAGAATAAAACTGGATGATCCTGTTGGTGCTATTGCCGTTCATTTAATATGCGGAATATGGGGAACATTGGCTGTGGGAATTTTTGGTGAATTGGCAGGTTGGGAACAATTGGGCAAACAAGCCATTGGTATTGCAGCGATAGGTGCATTTTGTATCACATTTGCTTTCATCATATTAATTATTTTAAAGAAAACAGTTGGAATAAGAGTTTCTGAGGAAGAAGAACAAGAAGGATTGGATATCCACGAACACGGAATGGATGCCTACCCTGATTTTCGTTTAAACCAACATTAATAAGTTTGAAAATGAGTGGCTTAATACAATAAGCCACTTAATTTCCCTGTAATTTTTAAGAATTTCGTTTGTGTGGTATTTCACGCAACGTGAAAAGTATTGCCAAAAATCATTACTAACAATAAAACAAAAAAAGATGAAAACAATTAAAAGAACATTATTATTGCTGATTGCCATAGGCTCATTAAGTTCGGTAAATGCGCAAGAAGAACCAAAAACCAAATTTGATGTGGGTGTAGATTTTGCCAGCCGTTATGTGTGGAGAGGACTTGAATTTTCCGATTCACCTGCAGTGCAGCCTTATGCCGAATTAACATCGGGAAATTTTACGCTTGGCGCATGGGCTTCTTATGAAACTGGAGGGCAAGTGGTTGGACAAGAATTGGATTTGTATGCAAGTTATGCTTTTGGACCTATTTCCTTAGGATTTATTGATTATGCATTTCCGGTAGATGGTGCTTCGGATGGGTATTTCAAAATGAAAAATCACGTGGGCGAGGCCACATTGAGCTTTGATGGTGTTGAAAAATTCCCTTTAACTTTTATGTTCGGTGTCAATGTTTACAATGATGAAAACAATTCAATTTATACAGAATTGGGTTACCCTTTCAAAATTGGAGAAACAGAAATGAGACCTTTTATTGGGGCTGGGAATGAAATGTACACCACAGATGGAGAATATAAAGTTTCCCACTTCGGACTTTCGGCAGCGAAAGCCATTAAAATCACAGACGCATTTAGTTTAGGCGTTTCCGCATCAGCCATTTTTAATCCTGATACAGATGATGCATATTTAGTGTTTGTGATTTCTTTATAAGAATAGTTATTGGTTAATTATTATATTAGGTTAAACCTGTCCAGAGTGTACAAAAAACTGGGCAGGTTTTTTATTTATAAGCTTTTACGCCCACAGGAATGGCAACAGGTAAATTATTTTCTGAAGGCGGAATTGGACAAGAAAAGGTTTGGTTATAAACACAATACGGATTGTACGCTTTGTTAAAATCGATGCGTATTTTTTTACTTCCTTCTTTTGGAATTTCTAAATCCAGATAACGGCCGCCGCCGTAAGTTGTGGTGCCGTTTGTGGCATCGTTAAAAGGCAAAAATAAAGACTCGGCATATTCAACAGTGGTCATTAATTGCTGGTTTTGAAAAATACTCAGTTCCATTTTTTTTCCATCCAACATAAAACGGGCAATGCCATATTTTCTGTACAAAGGCAAACGATCGGTAGTTGTTGGCATTTCAAAAACGGGTGTGTTTGGCGTCAATTCAAAATCGGCTTCAATATTGTATTTTTCGTCAATGTCAAAAAATGCCAAAGTTTTAAATGTTTTTATATCTTCTTCAGTTAATGGTGATTTTGTGGCATCTGCAAACTCAATATTTAAATTGTATTGAAATAACTTGATTTCATCATTGTGCGTTGCTTCTTTTTTAGCGCAGGAAAACAAAATAATAATGGTAAAAATACTTAGGAAATATTTCATCTGTTTAAATTTTGTTTTTTAGCCGTAACAGCTGCTTTTCGCTATTAATGATTCCTATGTATATCAAAATTTGTAATGCTCGTTTCATTTTTTTTAAAATTTATGCTCAAAAATACAGAATATTGTTTCAAAAAAAGTACTTAAAGTGCCTAAAGTTTGAATTGCCTAAAGTTAAACAATAGATCAAAATATTTTTTTTGAACTAAAGCATCAAGAGTTTTTGGTAAATATTATTTATATTAATTAAAAATCTTATATGAAGCAAATTTTTGTAATTTTGAACAAAATAGCAAGCGCATCATGAAAAATTAAGTTTTTTCATGGGTTGAATCCGACTTTAAGTCGGGTTTTTTAGTTTTGATATAGTGGAAAATGTTATTATTAATTCTAGCTGCGTTAGGGATTGAAGTGGAAATACTTTTTAGCGATTTTTTATCGCTGAAAAGATTGCAGCGAAAAGCCCGACCCAAAGGGAAACGCCCTCCGAAAAGGTGGGCAGGCCAAAATTTTACAGCTATTTTTTGCTGATTTTATAAAAATTATTAAGATAAAAAATGCTAAAAAAAACATTTAACAGCTACCGGGATTCGTTTAGCGGACTGTCGAAAGAGGTTTGGTGGCTGGCGTTGATTACCTTTATCAATAGGGCAGGGACGATGGTTTTACCATTTTTATCTTTGTATTTAACTGAAGATATGCACTTAAGTTTATCGGAGGTTGGATGGATTATGACTTGCTTTGGCTTGGGATCGTTGTTGGGTTCTTATTTGGGCGGAAAATTAACTGATAAATTTGGTTTTTATAAAGTGATGTTTTTCAGTTTATTAATTACAGGCCTTATGTTTATTGCCTTACAATTTGTGCATACATTTTTAGGTTTCGCCATTGGCATATTTACCACCATGGTTTTTGCCGACGCTTTTAGGCCAGCAATGTTTGTTTCTTTAAAAGCATACAGCAAACCAGAAAATCAGACAAGATCGCTAACATTGATTCGTTTGGCGATTAATTTGGGATTTTCATTTGGACCATTTTTCGGCGGTTTGATTATTGCCGTAATCAGCTATTCGGGACTTTTTTGGGTGGATGGCATTACCTGCATAGCGGCGATTGTAGTTATGAGAATTGTGTTGAAAGAAAAAAAGGTTAGGGTTGATAAAACAATATTGATTGTTGAAAAGGAAAACAAGGTAACTTCAGTTTACCAAGACAAGCCTTACTGGTTATTTTTAATCATCATATTTTTGATGGGCCTTATATTTATGCAATTATTTACCACCATGCCTTTGTTTTACAAGGAAGTTCACGGGATGACGGAAGTTGAGATTGGTTTGTTGATGTCGGTAAACGGATTTTTGATCTTTTTGTTTGAAATGCCTTTGATTCATTATATCGAAAAAAAATTACTGGATCGCATGAAGATAATTACCTGGAGTTTGGGGATGTTGGCAATGAGTTATGCGATTTTGAACGCGACATCTTGGAGCGGTATTTTAATTGTGAGTATGCTGTTGATTACTTTAGGCGAAATGTTAGCGTTTCCTTTTACCAATAATTTTGCGATGAATAGGGCGTCATCAGGAAATGAAGGTCGTTATTTGGCTTTGTATTCCATGGCGTTTTCCTGTGCGCATATTTTTAGCGCAAAAACCGGAATGGAAGTTATTGCCAGATTCGGATTTATGGCCAACTGGGTTTTAATGGGCGGGTTAGGTTTACTGGCTGTTTTTTTGATGATTTGGTTGCGGAGAATATTGGATTTAGAAAGAAATCCCGCAAAAGCGGGATGAAAATATGGTATTTTTAAGAAATTCTGAACTTTAAGTTTTGCAGACTTGCGGTGAAATTTATTGCAAACTTCCGACTTCCGTCTTCGGACTTCCGTCTTAAAATCTATTTCTTTTTATAATTTTTAATCACTTCCATTACTTTTTTGCTGTCATCAGCAGCATTCAC
>JAWOHJ010000344.1:0-4636 GCA_046485225.1 Lutibacter sp.
TAGGAGCAATTATCTTTGAAAAATCAGATGATTGGAGTTCAGTAGACACAGGTGGATTAAGGTACTTGGTGGTGCAGCTGCAGCCAGCATTCCATTTTTATCGGTTCGGCAAAAAATGCACGAAAAGCTGCCGCCATCAGTTTTAATTATCAAAAAATGTATTTTCCGCAACAACACACTTTTATTGCAAAACCGCAACCGGCTATCGTTTTGAGAATTCCTTGACAACAACAATTCCAAAAGTAATTAATCCATAATTTAAGTTGATAATCCATTCAATATAAGCGATTTGCGACGTTGCACCTACGTTTTAACATTTTATATTGAAATAAATGTCGTAAATTACTCTCTTACTTAAACAATTTAAAATTTAAAATCATAAAATCATGGACTATTATTATTCAACGATTCTAAACAACATCACTTTTGAGAAAGCCATAGAAAAAGTAACTGAAGAACTTCAAAAAGAAGGATTTGGCGTGCTTACGGAAATTGACATAAAAGCCACATTGAAGAAAAAACTGGACGTAGATTTTTACAATTACCGAATTTTAGGTGCCTGCAATGCACCTTTTGCCTATAAAGCTTTAAAAGCCGAAGACAAAATTGGCACCATGCTTCCGTGCAACGTAATTGTACAGGAAAAAGAACAGGGAATTATTGAAGTTTCCGCCATCAATCCCATTATTTCCATGCAAGCCGTTGTCAATGAATCATTGGCGCCAATTGCTTTGGAAATAGGCGATAAACTTAAAAAAGTTTTGGCAAATTTGTAAATTTTAAAAAATTCACCGCAAAAATTTTATTCAAAAAATTTGGTTTTAGTTTTCTTGTATTTGATATTTATCATTAGCCGTGGCAATTGAATTAAATATCTTTATAAATCAATATCATTTTAATTTAAAATTAATTATTATGGAAATTAAAATTCAATTTGTAAGAGTGCCAAAAAGTGAAGCGGTAGAATCATTTGTGATTAAAAAACTACTAAAAATGTCAGAAAGATATGAATGGCTGATCAGGGCTGATGTATTTTATAAATTAGAACCTGACACCAAAGGAAAAGGAAAAATTTGTGAAATAAGACTAAGCCTTCCCGGCCCAAGAATTTTTGCTTTTTCTGACGAAGAAAGTTTTGAAGCTGCCACTGATGAAACCTTGCGCGACATAGACAAGCAGCTTCAAAAACGAAAAAGCGAGATGAAGCACTATTTATGAAAAATTGTTTGATTTGTGCTTTAAGACTGTCAATAATCTTGGTGTCATTTTAATTCCTTAGAACTAAATGACACCTTCGTTTTTTTCAGGATTTCAACAACTTCATGGTCATTTACCTGGTCAAACTCTTCATAAAACTGTCCGACCGCCTGAAAATTTACTGGAACCGACAAGCAAATAACTTCATTTACCTCAGGTATTTCTCTTATTTTTCTCAAAGACGAATTTGGAGCAACGGGCAAGGCAACAACAATTTTAGATGGTTTTTGAAGTTGAAGCAGTTGTATGCAAGAAATAATCGTATTTCCCGTGGCAATGCCATCATCAACCAAAATAACTATTTTGTCCTTTAGTGAAAGTGGCTTGTTTTCTCCATAATACAACTGATGTCGCTTTTTTAGCAAAGCTCTTACTTGTTCTGTTTCTTCATAAATGTATACGGGTGAAACTTCCTTTGCGCCATCACTTAAAATACTTTTTTCTAAAGTAACTGCGCCAATGGCATATTCCTTATTAAAAGGATGCCCAATTTTTTTTGAAAGCACAATTTCTAAAGGAGCATTTAATTTATTGGCAATTTCAAAGCCAACCGGAACACCACCTCGTGGAATTGCGACAATAACCACCTCTTTATTGTCCTTATAATTTATTAATTTGTTTGCCAGCAATTTGCCGGCTTCTTCCCTATTTATAAACATCATGTTCGGTTTTAGCTTTCTTTTTTAAATGCTTGTCAAACCATTCTGCAGTGAGTTGTGCGACGATTTCGAGTTTTCCCGCTTCTGGAAACAAATGCGTGGCACCTTCAACAATTTTTAATTCACAAACGCCTTTTATGGCCACTTGTGCTTTTCTGTTCAATTCTATCACCGCATCGTCGTCGCCGCCAACAATTAAAAGGGTTGGTGTTTTAATGTCCTTTAAAACCGGCATAGCCAAATCTGGCCGGCCGCCTCTGGATACAATTGCTTTTATGTTTTTCCCCATTTGGGACGCAGCGCTTAAAGCGGAAGCTGCGCCTGTGCTGGCGCCAAAATACCCGATAGGCAGTTTTCTTATTTCTTCATAATTCATAGCCCATTTTGTGACTTTTACCAACCTTTCTGTAAGCAATTCAATATTAAAACGATTTTCGTAAATTATATCTTCTTTGGCAGTTAACAAATCAAAAAGCAAACTGGAAAAACCTTGCTCAAAAAGCAAACTTGCCACATAATTATTTCTGATACTCAGCCTGCTGCTGCCGCTTCCATGAGAAAATAGTATGATTCCTTTTGACTCTTCCGCAAGCCTTAAATTTCCTTTTAAAAGCACTTCACCAATGTCAATATCAACTTCCTTAAACGATTGCACACCACTCTTCATAACTTAAATTTTAGATTTTACTAGAACATCACGTTTTGGTAAACAATGGATTTTAATTCTTTTGGAAGTACCGTTCTAATATCCTCCAATTCACCTAAAGAAACATATTTACGCAACAACATAAATGTTGAATTTATATAATTTTCTGCTACTTCTTCAGATTCAAAATCGTTTAAAGCAGTTACGCCATTTAATTCTCTGATTAAATCAATAAAATCGGTCATAGATTTTACTTTTTTCTTTCTGCGCGTAGTCCATTTATTTACATAAACCGCTTTTAAAAACATAGGGAACTGTGAAATTAGCTGCAACGATTCCTCTACGGTAATGACTTCTCGAAGTCCGTGTAAGATAGAAGACAAAATTCTTCCGGCTTTATCGGTATCATTAGGCATATTTATTTTTTTTGCAAATTCCTTCAAAAATGCATTGCCTTCTTTCGCGAATTGATTAAAATTTAGTGCCATAACTTATATTTTTTTAGTTAAAACTGATGTATTTCCCATTTTTTGTTTTTAGTTTTTACCGCAACTAAATTTGGCGCTATAAACTTCGATTCAATAATAGGCACGCCATTTTTATAGTTGGCCGGTACATTTTTTCTTGGATTGTATAAATATTTTACCAATTCACCAGAAGTGTTGATCACATATTCTTCCATAATATTGGATACCACAGCCTTATTAAGCACTACATTAAATCCAATAGAATCTTTTGAAGTCAAAACAACAATGGCATAACCGTTCGAAAAATTTGTAGCATATAAAAACTGAGGTTTAATAACTTCTATACCTTTCTCATTGATAAAACCGTAGTAATAAGTATCTCCAATTAATTTTCTGATCAAACACCTGCCATCATTAAAAACGGGATAAGAAGTTGTTTGATTTAAAGAATTTAACCTGTTGGTTAACACCAAATCAGCCCTAAAATCGATGGTTTTTTTTCCATCTTTGTCAATAAAAGCCCACTGATTTCCTTTTTTTATGGCTGCAAAATCGCCGTGGAAAGGATAAACCTCATCAATCTCGCTAAAAATTTGTGAAAAAGCAGTCGAATGCATGCTGAAGCAAACAATTAAAATGAGTAATTTTTTCATGACTATACATTTATTATTCACATAAAGCTATGGTTTGTTTAAATTTTAAAAAATGATTTTGCTCAATCTTAAGGGATTTTATTTCAGAAGTCTGTCGATATTTTTTTAACAATTAAAAGGAAACCTTCAGAAATAGATCTTTTCAAACTAAATTTGGAAAAACGATAAATATTTATCAATCTTTTATCGAATAAAGTTTGTATTTTTTAATCGTGTTTTGATATATATCATTTTTCATGAAACTTTTAATGAATTACTTAGTGATAAATTAATAACCTTCAGAAATGGAATCGAACATCGTTTACAAATCGTTTTCCAAAGATAAAACCATTGAGGAATTGCTTTATCATATTTCCTTATGGACCTCAGAATATGCTTTTATAAATACAGAATTGGCTTTTATAAAAAGGCTTATAAAAGCATATCCGTTCTCAGCGACCATTCCAAATTTGTATGAACGCCTGCAGTTGTTTATTTTAGAACTTGATAATTTTGAAGAGGCAAAAAACAGTATTCTGGTTAAAATTAATGATTATGACAAACGGTTAATTGAACGTAAAGAAACCAAATCGCAAGCCATTAATCACTTATACCTCATGGAATATGAAAAATTGGCAGAAGAAGTTTTTATGTATTTAAAACACTACAAAAATTTAAAAATCCGAATATTTGAATATATAAACGGACTCATCAATTAATCATTTACCATAAAAAACCAAAAATTTAAAAACTGATGAATATCAAATTATTTTTCAGTTTTAGGCATTAACTTTATAAAATAACTAAATCAATAAAAATGAAAACTAAAATGAAAAAAGATTGGTTTGGAAGAGAAAAAAGCGTTGATGAATTGCATCATGATTCTAAACTATGGGTTTCTGAAATAAATTTAATTAAAGATGAAATCCGTTTTTTGGAACATTTGCTCAGCGCCAATTATATTGATTTTTTGGC
>JAWOHJ010000073.1:0-48016 GCA_046485225.1 Lutibacter sp.
TATCATCGTATTTTTTGTTCCGATATTACCGGCGCTTTGGTAACTAAATCCATCGTTACAAATCAGCATAAAGCCACCGTAATTATCGTGACTGTAATTATATTGAATGGTGGTGCCTATACAATTGTAATCGGCGTCGTAACCTTGTCCGTCCCATTTTGCTTTATGCCCGCTCACTTCATTAAATTGAATTAAGGTATTGTCTGAACTCCACGGCCAAATTCCCGCAGCAGCTTCCTCGTGAGAAAGGATGTCAGGAAAATCACGAAGCACATTATTTTCAACAATGGCGCCGTCACAACCAATGGGCACAATACCATCGCCGGGGATATTTTCCAATAAATTATTGCGAATGATAACGCCAATACTGGGAAACCATTTGTCTCTTTTAGTATTTCCTTTAGCGTTAATGCCATTTCTGCCACTATGATGCAGGTGATTGTTCTGAATGATTAAATCCACAAAACGTGTTGGGATTTTATCACCCGAATTTTCCCACAGTATGGCGCTTCCTCCTCCGTCTTTTTTGACCAAACTGCCATTTACGTGATGAATTTCCAAACTGTCCAAAACAATATGGTTGCAATCACCAAAATTTTCAGCCCTTACAATAACACCTCTTCTGTGTGCTACACGTTCGCTGCCGGTATTTGTTATTTCTAAATTTCTTACTTCCCAATATTCAACATTGTAAAGCAAAAGCGTGTGCAATTTATTTCCTTCTCCGTGAATGGCCGGTTTTTTACCAATTCCATAACGATCAATCGAGATTGGTTTATCTTTTATGCCACTGCCTTTAGGTTCCAGTTGGCCATAGTAAGTTGTTCCCGATTTAAACAGAATTTTATCGCCCGGCTGATAAACTGCCTGGTTTACTTTTTGTAATGAAGCCCAGGCTTTGCCAGGAGATTTTCCTGAATTGGCATCATTTCCCAATTCCGAATTCACATAGTAAACACTTGATCCGCAAGAAAAAAATAGTGAAATGCATAAAATAAATAAGATGTTTTTCATGTTAAACGGGGTGATTTAATAGGCTGAAACTATTTTTTATCAGCAGGTTCTTTGTATAAAACTTGTTTATTTTCCATTAATTTTTGATGAATATGGTGGGTGACATCCATCCAAGGTTTGGGTTCTCCCCAAAGCGGACCCATCATTTCCGATTCCCAGGTGGATAAGTTTTTTGTTAAATGATTGAAAATTGCCGAATCTTTTCGCGACAGGTCATTCATTTCCCCAATATCATCGGACAAGTCGTACATCACTGAACCGTAATTCGCGAGTTTTATCAATTTATAATCCCCTATTCTTGTAGCTGACTCTTCTAATTTTCTCCAAAAGAGCTCTTTATGAGGATTTCCTAATTTATTTTCATTTAAGTACGGCAACAGGTTAACGCCATCCAAAACCAAACTTTCTTCCTTTTCAATAGATGCAGCCGCTAAAGAGGTACTAAAAATATCCAAAGAAGAGCTTAATCCGTCAAATTTTTGGTTTGGTTTAATTTTAGCGGGCCAGCTCACAATAAACGGAACACGATGGCCACCTTCAAATTTATTGCCTTTCCATCCTTTTAAATTACCGTTTTTTGAACTATTGTTATGCGCACCGCCATTGTCACTTAAAAAATAAATCAAGGTATTGTCAAGCAGGTTTAATTCTTTTAGTTTTTCACGAAGCTTGCCAACATTTTCATCCAAAGACCAGGTCATGGCCGCCAAATGCTTGCGGGGATGGTCTTTATATTTTAACAGATCGCTTTCTTTTGCTTCCATAGGTGTATGAACCGCATTATAGGCCAAATACATAAAAAACGGGTGGTCTTTATTTTCTTCAACAAAACTGACAGATCGATCACCTAAAACATCGGTTAAATAACCTGTAAACGGCACGTGTTTTCCATTTTGCTGAAGCATATGCATTGTTGAAGGATTTTCTGTGGGAAAGTATGATCGTCCTCCTGCTAAAAATCCGTAAAATTCATCAAATCCCCTTTGATTGGGATGGTCAGTTGGTGTTCCGCCTAAATGCCATTTTCCGATGGCAATGGTTTTATAATCATTTTTCTTAAAAACATCGGCTATCGTCACTACATTATCAGACAATCCGATATCCCCGGAATTTCCAAATCCAGTGTCGTTTGCCTCAAAACCAAAACGTTGTTGGTACTTGCCTGTGATAAGCCCAGCTCGAGAGGGTGCGCAAACTGAAGCTGTTACATGGGCATCCGTAAAAATAACGCCATCATTCGCCAACTTATCTATATTGGGTGTTTCTAAATCTTCGCTGCCCATAAATCCGAAATCAACATAACCCGCGTCATCAACTAAAATAACAATAATGTTTGGCTTGGTTTGTTCATTTTGATTAGGGGATACTGGGAGGTTGGTTTTGGATTTATGATTCACACATGAACCTAAAATAACAAGAAATCCATAAAGAACTATATTTTTTATCATTAAAGCGATTCTTAACATGCTATTACAATTTTTGTATAAAATACTAAAAAACAGAGGCATTCTTTTGACCTATAAAGAAATAAGAATACCTCTGTTGGAATTAAGTTGTTATTTTGCAACTTTCAATCTTTTGTTTATAAAAGTTGCAAAATAATTGTTATTATTTTAGTTTAAGCGATACGTCATCCAAGAAAAGTGGCGGAAATCCTTGTCCTTTAAAAAACACCAATCTTATTTCGGTACAACCTGCAGGGACCGTAAAATTGTAAACGGTTTCTTGCCAAACAGTTGTTGACGGTAAAAAGTCTAACGTAAAAAGAACCGCATTTGCTGTATTATTTCTAATGATAGGCTTAATAGATGTTGTTACTGCTTGATTCCATTTTGAAAAGAACTTTAATACATATGCTTTTCCCGGTTGCACAGCAACGTTGTATAATAAAGAACCGTCTCCATTTTGTACTCTTCCAGAAAAATTACCGGTATGTGGTGCTGTGGTCGCTATTCCGACAGCATCATTTTTAAATCCTCCCCAAGGTAAAGTAACTCCAGTCTCAAATCCTCCATTGGTAAGCAGTTCCGACAAATCAACAGGAGGTACATATTGCGTATCCATTCCCGGGCCAATGGCTATATTTGGGCTTAATCCTGCATATGCTTCACCTACGGGTGTTAAGTTAGAATCTTCATCAAATAAAGACGAAGTAATTAAAGGCGCGTTTCTTCCATCAAACCAAGCATACCTGTGAACCCACTCAATCTCATCTAAAGCTGGTATGACTTCATTCATAAATGCAAGAACTTGTGCTTCACTGTACCTATTGGCTGCAGGTGATGCTGCAGCCCAGTCAGCAACAGCAAATTCTGTAATCCAGATAGGTCTTTTAAAGGTTTCATGGGCAACTTTCAATTTGTTGATAAAACTCATCACGTTGTCCCCACCATAATGATGCACTGCTATAAAATCTACCCTTAAACCTAAGGCGTCGGCTTTTGCCATAAAATCTTTCATCCATGCATTGTCGGGATTTACAGTTGCAGGCGATCCCAAAGGCAAGCCTATTTCTTCAAGTCTTGGCCACAAAGCGATGGCTTCATCAACGGTCATATTGGCTTGTGCAGCGCCATCAGGCTCATTAAAACCTAAAATATATTTAATTTTCCCTTCATCTTTCAGTTGTTTTATTCTGGCGATATTTTCATCAGAAACAGAACTTTTTCCCCAAAACATAGGAACAAATTCTACATTTTCTGGGATTTCTTCAGCCAGTACGTTGCCCCAACTATACATCCAATGAACGGCTAAGTCACTTGTTTTATGAGACCAGTCTTTCGTTCTGTTGGCAAAAGCGGCTCCTTTTTTATTTATTGGGTTTTCGGTTGTTTCTGATACGGGCAAGGCATCAAAATCTCCAATGATATTCTTTTCGCAGCTAGCGAACAGCAATACAGTCGCTAATAATATAAAGTAATTTTTCATAATTAAGTTCTTTTTAAATTATTGCCAAGCCGGGTGTTGCACCAACTTAGGGTTAACATCTATCTCGCTTTGAGGAATAGGAAAAACTGCGGATTTAGCGCCCAAATAATTCGGAGCGTATGGACCAACCGGATCTAAATCAGCTCTTTGAAAACCTTCTTCCATTTTTCCCCAACGTTTTAAATCCATAAAACGCAAACCTTCCATAGCCAATTCAACCCTGCGCTCGTGTCTAACAATAGCGATCATTTGCGATTGGTTTACAGCACCTTCAACAGCCTCAACACTTGGCATATTCACCCTTGCTCTAACCATATTAACTAAAGCTGCTGCTCCGCTAACATCACCGGTTTCGGCCATAGCTTCAGCACGCATCAATAATACGTCCGCATATCTTATCACATAAAAATCTTGGGAACCTTCTCCAAAAGACGCATTTCCTTCCGCATCAGGCCCTGTACGTATGTATTTTTTCTGGCCATACCCTGTTGGGCTTCCTCCGGTGGTAAATGTCCTCACCGGATTTGTATAATAAATATCTCCATTAAAATATATGGTAGCCAATGCTCTTGGATCTCTATTAAGTTTTTGATTTGATGGCGTATACAAAGGAGAGCTGGTGATAGGCTTTCCATCTGTGCAATAGAAATCTTTTACCAAGTTTGCCATAGGTCTTTGATCAATTTTTGGTGACCCGGCGTATGTTGCAGAAAATGTTTCTCCGTTATTGGTTCCGTCACCTCTTAAAAAGCGTACTGAAAACACAATTTCACGAGATTCCTCTCCAGCCTCAGAAAATAATTCTGCATAATTGGAATGTAAAGAATATCCCAAAGCCATCGCTTGGTTGGTAACATCCAACACCCCAAATTCACCATCATATTGTTTGTTGTAAAGCTGTACACGCGCCATCAAACCTAAAGCTGCGCCTTTGGTTGCATAGCCATATAAACTAGATGGATGTGATACCGGTAAATTAGCTATAGCCAATTTTAAATCTGTGATCACTTGCGATGTAATCTCTGCATAGGTGTTTTTAGGTACAAAAGCATCAGCCAATGTTTGAGGTTCTGTAATGAGCGGAGCGTCTTCATAGTAAACCGCTACATTAAAATACAACAACGCTCTTAAGAAATAAGCCTGCCCAAGCAATGCATCTTTGGTCTCAAGAGACACTAAATCTGTTGAAATTGTTTCAACATTTTTAATAACCGCATTTACTCTGGAAATCCCTTGATACAGGTTATTCCAATTACCCGATATCATTCCGTGGGTAGGAAGTAAGGTACCTTCCATAAATTGTCCCGGGCCTTCCCATTCATATTGATTATAGGCATTATCACTAAGGTTATCAAAACCTGGAAATCCTTGATAAGCATTGATATGTCCACCATATAAAGCTTTGGCCTGAAGTGTGGAATATACCGCATTCAACGCCAAAA
Source organism: Lutibacter sp. (assembly GCA_046485225.1). GTDB lineage: Bacteria > Bacteroidota > Bacteroidia > Flavobacteriales > Flavobacteriaceae > Lutibacter. Next base: position 5,385 of record JAWOHJ010000073.1, read on the forward strand.
AGGCATCTGCTTCGCTGGTCCAAAAATTATTTTCGGCAATATCTGTCAGTGAAGCCTTATCTAAGAAGGAATCACTGCAATTTGTGAAAGTTATTGCAACTAAAATTGCGATGAGTATTTTTTTCATGTGATTATAATTTTAAATTAATACCGAAAGTGATTGTCTTGTAAAGAGGCGCATTTCTATTGCTTTGATTTCCGCTCGCTCCTTCTGGATCAAAATTTTCCAATCCGGTAAAAGTGAACAGGTTTTGTGCACCAACAAAAACCCTGAATTTGTTGATATTGATTTTTTTGGTAATCTCTTCAGGCAAAGAATAACCAAACTCAATATTCTTTAATCTTAAGTATGATGCGTCTTGAATATAAAATGAAGAAACGATGGCATTATTTTGACCACCAACCCTTGGTAAATTAGTGCTAGGGTTTTCTGGTGTCCATCTGTTCATCCAATAGGTTAACACATTACTTCTGTCATCAATCATTGGTAAATTACCATTTCCCATTAACAACCTGTCGACACCATTAACGCCTTGAAACAAGAAATTGAAATCAAAACCATTAAGTTCAAAAGCCCCATTGAAATTTATCAATAAATCCGGATTTGGATTACCAATAATGGTTCTGTCATCGGCAGTAATTACGCCATCCGGAACACCGTCTGGACCTGAGATATCAGCATATCTAATATCACCAGGGGCTGTATTTGCATTTCCCAATTGTGTTGGAGCACTTGCAATTTCCGCGATAGATTGAAATATTCCAATGGCTTGGTAACCATAATAGGATCTGAACGGTTCGCCTATTCTGATAATATTGGTGGCGGTGATGGTTTCTTCGCCACCTTCTCCTAAACCTGTTACTTCATTCTTTAAAAGTTTGGTAATATTTGCACCAACGCTAATTTTTACTTTTCCAACATTTTCTCTATAATTCACACCAAGTTCAAAACCTTCGTTAAGCATCGATGCAGCATTTTGGGCAGCAAGATTTGTAATCCCCAAAGTACTTGGTACAGGGAAATTGGTATATAAAATATCATCACTTTTTCTGTTGAAATAATCAGCAACAATTTCTATCCTATTTTTAAGTAAGCTAACATCCAGCCCTAAGTCATATTGTTCTGTTTGTTCCCATCGAATTGTTGGGTTTGCCAAACTGGTAACGGCTACGCCAACCACGGTAAAATCGTCTCCAAGAATATAATCTATTCCAGGATTATAAGATTGGGAAAAAATATAATTTCCAATCCTGTCATTACCGCTAATACCCCAACTTGCTCTTACTTTTAAATTGCTGATAAAGTTGCTGTTTGCCATAAAATCTTCTTCAGAAATTCTCCAACCCACAGATCCGGATGGGAAATTTCCATATTTATTATCAGGCCCAAATTTTGAAGAACCATCTCTTCTTAAATTAAATTCTGCCAAATATTTCCCCTTGAAATTATAATTTATTCTTCCAAAAAATGATTGGTAGGCTTCTTCTGAAGCACCACCTGCAACCGCAGGATCTAGAACACCACCACCATTAAATTCCTCTAAATTATCAGTTGGAAAACCACTTAATGAGCCACTAAAATTATCATTTTTCGCATAAGAAACAGAATGTCCCAATAAAGCGCCAATGGTGTGTTCCTCATTAAAGACCTTGTTATATCTTAAAATATTTTCATTTAACAGCGTGTATACAAAATTGGTTGAATTTCTAAGCGTATTTACATCACTAAGTATTATAGCGTTTCCTTCCCAATCGTTTTGCAGTTGTCTTGGATTAAAATCTGACACATTGCTAAAAATAATATTGGCGCTTCCGCTAGTTTCAAATGACAAAGCCTCTGACAATTTAAATGACATTCCCAATCTTTGGCTAACATTAATATCATCACTTTCATAGTTCCCCAAATAACCTCTTCTTAAAGCATTTACTGTTTGCAGGGACGGATTTGTGTTTTGATAAGCGCCATCCACAACACCGTATTCACCGTTGCTGTAATATAACGGAATTGTTGGTGCTGTTCTTTGAAAGGAATAAATAATACCATTATCACCATCAAAAGCATTTTGACCGCCTGTTGGTCCTTCAAATCTTTTCCAAAAAGCATTGGTTACACTGCTAAGTGTAAACCAGTCTTTTAATTTTGAGTTGATGTTAAAACTCAAATTATAACGTTCTGTCTTAAATTTACTTTTTATGATAGCCTCTTGATCTAAAAAGCCTAAGGATACCCTGTAAGTTGTTTTGGCGCTACCGCCGGAAAATGATAAGTTATGGTTTATAATTGGAGCTTGTCTCAGCACTGCATCTGCCCAATTTGTATTTGCAAACTGATCAGGCAAAGAACCTGTTCTGATAGCTTCTATTTGCTCAGCTGTATAACGAGGCAAAAATGACGGTCCGTTGGTATTTCTGAATTTTTCATTCATTAAATTAGCATAATCCAATGATTCAAGAAAATCTGGATTCACCGTTACTTCCTGAACACCGTAATAACTGTTTAAGCTAATTTCAAATTTATCTGCCGTACCGCGTCTTGTGGTTACCACAACAACACCGTTGGCCGCTCTTGCACCGTAAATAGCGCCGGCTGAAGCATCTTTTAGTACCGTAATACTTTCAATGTCTGAAGGCGCTAAATTGTTAAATGCTGTCAAATTATCGTATTGAATATTGTCTATCACTATTAAAGGTGTGCTATTGCCAAAAGTTCCAATACCTCTAATAACAATAGAAGAGCCATCGGCACCAGGATTTCCTGAAGATTGTGTCAATTGAACTCCCGAAAATCTGCCGTAAAGCAACTGGCCCGAGTTTGAAACCGGCTGATTCACTTCATCTTTAAAAGATACCGTTGCCACCGACCCTGTTAAGTTCACCTTTTTTTGTTGGCCATACCCCACAACAACCACTTCATCCAATTGCGCAGCATCCTCATCGAGCTTCACATTATAGATTTTACCATCACCAACTGTGATTCTGTTGGTTTTAAATCCCACAAATGAAATTTCTAACACTTCGCCTTTTGAAGCATTGATAGAATACTTTCCATCAAAATCGGTAGTTGTACCCTTGTTTGTGTTTTGAATAACCACAGACGCGCCCGGCAAAGGTTGCCCGCTCGCATCAGTAACAGTTCCTGTAACAACATTCTGAGAAAAGGCCGCTTGCCCAATCGGAATTAAAAGGAGCAAATAAAAAATTAATACTTTCATAATTTGGTTTGATATTAGTTAAGAATATTAGAAGTTGCCATTTACAACCTATAAGTTTTACAAATATCAAACGTTTGCGTAAGAAAAAACAGGTTAAATAAATCAATAAAGGGTATAAATTAATCAATATAGACTTGCAACATAAAGCTATAGCCTTTTTTTACTTTTAAGCTCTTTATATTTTGAAGGAAGGCAATTAAATTGCTTTTTAAAAGAAACTTTAAAATATTTGTAATCATTAAATCCAACTTCATAGGCAATTTGATTTAAATTCAAGTCTTCGCTAAGAATTAAATAAGCTGCTCTTTTTAAACGTATTGACCTAATAAAAGCGGTTATGGATAGTCCTGTTAATGATTTAATTTTTCGGTAAAGCGTAGATTGGCTCATATTTAATTCATCAACCATGTTTTCTATGCCAAAAGCAACATTGTCTATGTTTTTTTCAACCAGCAAAATTGCTTTTTGAATAAAAGCGTTTTCTGTGTTGGATTCTGTTTCAGCTTCTGCCTCTGTAGGTTCAAACTTCACTTTATTAAGCAAATACGCCCTTAATTTTTCCCTGTTTTCCAATAAACTGGCGATTCTGGCCTTAATTACTTTTGCATTAAAAGGTTTGGTGATATAGTCATCGGCACCTGTTTTAAGGCCTTCAATTTCAAAAACCGAAGATGTTCTTGCGGTCAGCAAAATAATTGGAATGTGCGAGGTTGTAATTTGTGTTTTTAATTCCTTGCACAGTGTGATACCGTCTTTTCCGGGCATCATCACATCGCTAATAATTAAGTCAGGGATTTCTGAAGAAGCAATTTCGTAGCCAGTATTTCCGTTATCTGCCTGCAAAACAGTGTAAGTATCCGTCAAAACATCTTTAAGATAATTTAAGATATCCAAATTATCATCTATAATAAGGATGGAATGTTCTTTAGGATTGATGTTAAAATTATCAAAAGGCAATTCAAAATCTTTGATTTTGTAGGCATTGATGTTATCAGTGCTTTGTAAATTTTCATTGATTTCTCCTTTATAAATATTTGGGTTGAGTGAAAGTTTTATTAAAAACTCTGTTCCTACATTTTTTTCACTTGACACTTCGATACTGCCATGATGCAGTTCAACAATTTTCTTTGAAAATGTCAATCCAATTCCGCTGCCAATCATTCTTGCTGAATTGGCTGATTTGATTTGAAAAAACCGATCAAATATTTTTTCGAGATATTCACTTTTCATACCGATGCCGGTATCTTTAATGGAGACGATGCAATGTCCATTTTCTTTATAAACCGATAAGGTGACTTTATCTCCGGATTCGGTATATTTTAAAGCATTAGAAAGTAAATTACACAAAACAATTTCCATCTTGTTTCTGTCGAATGGAAATAATATTTCTTCTTCATCCGACTTAAATTTGTAACTGATATTTTTAGATTTCGCTGATTGTTTAAAATACAGAAATACTTCTTTTGAAAATCGCACAAAATCCCCCTGGGAAACTTCCAATTTCAACAAGCCGTGATCTGCTTTCCTAAAGTCCAATAATTGATTTATAAGATTCAGCAGCCTGTTGGTATTTCTGTCAATAAACATTAAATTTTTTAATACTTTAGGCGGCAGACTCTCACTTTCAACAAGTTCCTGTAACGGACCTAAAATAAGCGTTAGTGGCGACCTGAACTCATGGGAGATGTTTGTGAAAAAATTTAATTTGGCTTCTGACAATTCTATTTCTTTTTCTTTATCAATTCTGGCAATTTCAAGATTGTTTTTTAATTGCAGCCTAAGGCGGTTTGCTCTTACAAAATAGACTGTAATTAAAATTAAAATTAAAGCATAAACAAGCACTGCAAACGGGGTTTTCCAGGGAGAGGCCAAGATGGTTAATTCAATAGATTTTGGGTTGCTCCAGTTTTTATTATCTCTGGAACCTTCTATTTCAAGGGTATAATTTCCGGGGGAAAGTCCTGCAAAGTTAATTTCATTTCTGTTTTGCAGATCAGTCCAGGAATCTTGGTAACCATCCAATCGATATCTATATTTGATGTTTAGTTTTCCCATAAAATCATTGGCAACAAAACTTGTTGAAAAGAAATTATCTCTGTGGGTTAATCTAATTTCTTTGGCATAATTTATATTGTTGTCAAGTATTTCGCTTCCTTTTTCATATTGAATCAAATTGTTATTGACCCTTAAATTGGTTAAAATTATTTCGGGAACGGTACTGACGTTTTTAATTGAATTGGGGTTAAAAAAAGTAATGTTGTCAATTCCTCCAAAATAAATCTCTTTATTTTGGAAATTATAGAAGCTTGAATTGTTAAAAGATGTGGTGCTAATACCATTTATTTCACCATAACTGATGACTGATTTATTTGTTTCATTATATTTAACAATCTCAGTATGCGTGCTCATCCATAAATTATTGTTCGCATCAAAAGTTACCGCACAAATAAAATCGCTGTTCAATCCATTTTCTTTTGTCACAGAATCTTCAAGGATTAATTTTCCGCTTTTGTATTTCAGTTTATAAAGTCCGCCCGGCGTCGCCAACCAAATATCGTCTCCTTTTAAGGTCATTGCATTAATGATGACACTGGAAAGTTTGTCTTTTAACAGTTTTGATTGGTGCGTAAAGCTTTTGTTTTTTTTATCATAAAGATGAAGGCCATAATAAGAACTCACCCAAATATTTCCATTTTTATCTGCCTGAATTCCTGTGATTCTGTTGCTTTCTAATTTTTGACTATTATTTAAATTCTCTGCATAAAACACATAAGACGCATTATTTTTTATGCTGTCTAAGTTAACAACGGCAAGACCTAGTTCTTGTGTTCCCAAAAACAGGCTGTTGTTTTTATCTATATAAAAAGAGGTGACTTTTTTTATGGCATCGTTGAAGAAGATTATTTTTTCAAGGTTAAGGTCATATATGTAAAAACCATCGTTGGTACCAATGTAAAGTTTTCCTTTGTACTCGTAAATTGCTTTTATTCTATCATTTCCTATCTCTTTAATTTGCTTTAAGCTACTAAAATCTTTGCCATAATAAAGACCGCTAAATATGGTACCGACAAATAGGTTTTTATCGTTTCTGTAAATTGTTGAAATATTTAAGAGGCCTTTTAACTCCTGATTTACAATCAATCTGTCTGCATTATTAAATCCATTTCCTTCAATAAGTCTAACAAGTCCGCCATTGGCAGTTCCCAGCCAAATAATATTATTTTTATCCTGATGAATAGTGAGGATGGTATTGTAATTGGCACTTATTTTTTCAGAAGTACGAGAGATTAATTCAATATTATCAAACTTAGAAACATCTGAATTGCTTCTGTAAATGCCATTTCCCCAGGTGCCAATCCATATTCTATGATGGTTGTCTATATATAGTTTTTTGGTAAACTCCGAAATAACACCTGTTTCAAAAGACGAAATACTATTTGTGTTAAAGTCATAGTTATAAAGTTTGGAATTTTTAAATCCGCCAACCGTAATCCAAACTTTTTCCCTAAAAGGATCGGAAATTATATCGGAGATATATTCATCAAAAAGATATTCATATATTTTATTTTCAGCGGGAACGTATTTATGCAGTTTACGATTGACAGCAAACCACATATAATCGTTAAAATCTTTTGTAATACAGTAAACTGGCGTAATACTTTCATATTTTTTTAGCAACTTTTTATTGATGTAATCAATTACAAATATACCATTGCCCCATGTGCCAATCCAAATGTTTCCATTATTGTCCTGCGAAATTGCGGTTATACGCAGGTTGCCTTCATTATTTAAATCGATTAAATGATTGAAATTTTTTATGGTGTTATTTTTAATATCCAAGTAAAATATTCCCCCGCTTTTTGTTCCGATCCAAATATTGTTGTTTTTATCCTTAAACAACACTTCAATATTTTCATTCAGCAGTTCTTTATAACCTTTTCCTGGTTTTATGTATTCAAAATCATAACCATTAAATTTAGTAATGCCGTTTTCTGTTCCTATCCACTTAATATTTAAATCATCACTAACAATTGATGTCACATAATTATGGGACAAACCTTGTTTGGTATTGATAAAGTCAATTACGTAATTATGATCATTCTGCTGAGCATATGCAGATATGAAAATTAAAATAAATAAAATACTTATGACTTTTTTCATAGTTTACGCAGTCGCTAAAATTTTTATACGCAAGAATTTATACATGCTTATTAAAGTTAACCAATGAATACATTCGTAGAACAAAATTTTTTGAATTTAATAATTATTGGTATTTGGAGGGTAATTTAAAAAATTATTTTAAAATTAAACACTAAAAAAACAATTCATTATCCCTTTGAACATTTTAACCCCTTTATTGATCTATTAACACCCAAACTTTTTTAAATAAACCATTATTTTTGAAATTCATTAATATTTTTATAAATTTCTCAAAACAAATGACGAAACCCAAAATTACTTTAAAGTTAAAAAAAACAATTATTTTATATGTGTTGAGCTTATGCTTTGGGATTTTTTCTTATGCTCAAAACAATTTATCAAATCAATTATCAAAAGCCTCAACAAATAGTAACCGTTCGCCAAACTTCATCATCATTTTAGCAGATGATTTGGGCTATGAAGATGTCGGTTTTAATGGCAGTTTAGACATTCCAACACCAAATATTGATAAAATTGCGTCGCAAGGGGCAACTTTTACCAATGCCTATGTGAGCTATGCTGTTTGTGGTCCAAGCAGAGCAGGATTAATAACCGGGCGTTATCAGGACAGATTTGGTTTTTCCAGAAACCCTTTGTTTGCGCCAAATGATCCTGAAATGGGTTTGCCGCTTACCGAAGAAACATTGGCAGCAGCGCTTAAAAAAGCAAATTATAAATCAGTTGCTTTGGGTAAATGGCATTTAGGTGCTCACGAAAGTTTACGCCCTTTGCAAAGAGGTTTTGATGATTTCTACGGATTTTTAAGTGGCGGGCATCAGTATTTTCCGGAATTATTGACCTTACAGGATGAATATGAGGTGAAAGCCAATTTCGACGCTTACAAAACCAAACTGCTAAGAAATAATGACCGCGTTGAAGAAAATGAATACCTGACCGATGCTTTTTCCAGAGAAGCCGTTGCGTATATTGAAAAATATAAAGCGGAACCGTTTTTTATCTATTTGGCTTATAACGCGCCCCATACCCCACTGCAAGCCACTGAAAAATATTTAAACAGGTTTGAAAATATCAAGGATGAAAAACGCAAAACTTATGCGGCAATGGTGAGCGCAGTGGATGATGGCGTTGGCAACGTACTTCAAAAACTTGAAGAATTGGGACTTACGGAAAATACAGTGGTTGTTTTTTTATCAGACAATGGCGGACCGGAAAGCACCAATGGATCAAATAACGGGCGGCTTAGAGGCGGAAAAAGTGCGTTGTTTGAAGGCGGTATTCGTGTTCCCTTTGCGATGAAATGGCCAAAGAAAATTCCGGCTGGAATGATTTATGACGCACCTATTATTTCTTTAGACTTATTTTCGACTTTTATAGCGCAATCAACAATTCCGATCAAAACAAAAAACGAACTTGATGGCGTAAACCTGGTTCCTTACTTAACAGGTGAAAATACAGGAAAACCTCATGATTACTTGTTCTGGAGAAAATTTGATCATCAAAATTATGCTGCCATCAGCAGTTCTGAAGATAAAATGATCATTGACAAAGAGCGACAAATGTTGTTTAATTTAACTAAAAACATTTCTGAAAGCGATAACATCATCAACCAAAACCAAGAAATTTTTAAACAACTTCTCTTCAAATATGAAGAATGGAAGTCGAAAATGATCGACCCCGTTTTTATAGGTTTAGAATCAGATGCGGCATACAGTAAAAAAAATCCGAATAGATTTATTCGTCCAAACTAATAATTACTAAAATTAAAACAATGAGAAAAATTCACTTACTATTTTTTAGCTTATCATTATTGTTTTTTTCTTGCGGAAAAAACAATAAATCAACTGTAATAGCTGAAACGAAACCAATTGCCCAGCCTAATATCATTATAATTTACCTGGATGATCTTGGTTATGGTGATATTAGTTCATATGGCGCAACAGAAATAGCGACGCCAAATATTGATGATTTGGCCAATAACGGACTTAAGTTCACAAATGGTTATGCCTCATCCGCAACCTGTTCGCCAAGCAGGTATGCCTTATTAACAGGAACGTATCCTTGGCGCAATAAAGATGCTAAAATTTTACCTGGCACAGCACCCTTACTTATTGATACTGCTCAAGTAACCATTCCTAAAATGCTTAAAGCTAAAGGGTATCACACTGGGATTGTTGGAAAATGGCATTTAGGCTTGGGAGACGGAAATGTTGACTGGAATACCCGAATTTCACCAGGCCCAAACGAAGTAGGATTTGATTACAGCTATATTATGGCAGCAACCCAAGATAGGGTTCCAACAGTTTATATTAAAAATGGCTATGTTGATAATTTAGATCCAAATGATCCTATTGAGGTGAATTATGATAAAAATTTTGAGGGAGAACCGACGGGAACAAACAATCCCGAACTATTAAAAATGATTGGAGATCCGCAACACAGCAATAGCATTAACAATGGCGTGCCAAGAATTGGTTTTATGAAAGGCGGCAATTCGGCCAAATGGATTGATGAAGATATGGCCGATAAATTTTTAATTGAAGCTCAAAAATATGTGAAAGAACAGAAAGATAAACCTTTCTTTTTATTCTATGCGCTACAACAACCTCACGTGCCTCGTACACCACATCCTCGCTTTGTTGGCACTTCAGGAATGGGACCAAGAGGCGATGTGATTATAGAAGCAGATTGGGTTATTGGTGAGTTGGTGAAAACGCTAAAAGAAGAAGGTTTGTTAGAAAATACGCTTATTGTATTCACCAGTGATAACGGACCGGTTTTAGACGACGGTTACGTGGACGATGCTGTGGAAAAAATTGGCAAACACAAACCGTCGGGTAATTTACGAGGTGGAAAATACAGCTTATTGGAAGCTGGAACACGTGTTCCGTTTATAACATATTGGAAAGGAAAAATAAATGCCGGTGTTTCTGATGCTTTGGTTTCTCAGGTTGATTTGCTGTCATCTTTATCAGCACTTGCAGGAAATAATACAACCGTAGCAGATAGCCAAAACTTAATGGATGTTTTCTTAGGCAAAAGCAATAAAGGAAGAGAAGATTTTATTATTGAAGCAAACACCAAAACTGCATTAAGAATGGGCGATTGGATTTTAATTCCGCCTTATAAAGGACCAGCGGTAAATAATATTAAAAAAATAGAAACAGGGAATTTAAATGAGTATCAACTTTATAATTTAAAAGATGACATTGGCCAAAAAAATAATCTGGCAAAAACAAATCCTGAAAAATTAGAGGAACTTTTAAAACGTTTTCTGGCAATAAGAGGAGAATCTTATAAGGAAACTGAAGAACCTGTTTTCAGATAAAAAAGCATAAATAAATAGCGATGAAAAAGAAACATTTACTATATTTTTTGCTACCCTAATTATGTTCCCAACAATAAAATCGGAAGAAATTTGGGTACACAAAACTTAGTAAATTAATGATTGTTTTCTTAGAAACATCAATTAAATAAATGCTTTAAATTTTAAGAACCCATGAAAATTAAATATGTTTTAATTCTTATTACAATTTTAGTAACCACTTTATCTTGTAAAGAAAAAAGCAAATTAACGGAAGTTAAAATTCCAAAAAAACCAAATATACTGTTTGTATTGGTAGATGATTTAGGCTACAACGATTTGGGATTTACTGGAAGTGATTTTTATGAAACGCCCAACATTGATAATTTGGCAACGCAAGGCATGGTTTTTTCGCAAGGCTATGCAAACAGCCGCGTATGCAGTCCTTCAAGAGCCAGTATTATGACAGGCAAATTTACGGCAAGACACGGAATTACGGATTGGATAGGCGCTAAAACAGGCGAAGACTGGCGCAGCTTAAACAGACACGATAAATTATTGCCTGCTGAATATGTTCTTGAATTGCCAAAAGCTGACAATACTTTGGCCGAAGTGATGAAAGCAAATGGGTACAAAACTTTTTTTGCGGGTAAATGGCATTTGGGCGATGAAGGCTCATTGCCAGAAGACCACGGTTTTGAAATTAACAAAGGCGGATATGAAGCGGGAAGTCCGAAAGGTGGCTTTTTTTCACCTTATGCAAACCCTAAGTTAGCGGATGGCCCTGAAGGAGAAAACCTATCAATGCGATTGGCAAATGAAACCGTTTTGTTTATGGAGCAAAACAAAACCGCACCCTTTTTCGCTTTTCTGTCTTTTTATGCAGTTCATGGTCCAATTCAAACAAATCAGGAGAAATGGAGCAAATATCAAAACAAGGCAACGCAGCAAGGCATCAAAGAGAATGGGTTTGTTATGGAACGTAAACTGCCGATAAGACAAACACAGGACAATCCGGTTTATGCAGGTTTGGTGGAAAGTATGGATGATGCGGTTGGCGAGGTTTTAAACGGTTTAAAAAAGCTGGGATTGGATAAAAATACCATCGTCATATTTACTTCGGACAATGGCGGTGTTTCGTCAGGAGATTCATTTTCAACATCAAGTCTTCCGTTTCGCGGCGGAAAAGGCTACCAATGGGAAGGCGGTATTCGCGAACCTTATATTATTTATGTGCCGTGGATGCATTCAAAAGGCAAAACAAACGCGTATCCTGTTACCGGTGCCGATTTTTTCCCAACGATTTTGGATTATGCTAACATTGATTTATTGCCTCAACAACATCAAGACGGCATCAGTTTAAAATCTATTATCAACAAAGGAATGGCACCTGCAGCAAGACCTTTGTACTGGCATTATCCGCATTACGGAAACCAGGGCGGTGATCCTTCATCCATTATCAGGGAAGGCGATTGGAAATTGATTCATTATTATGAAGACAATCGCAATGAGTTGTACAATCTTTCTAAAGATCCTTATGAAAAAAATGATTTGGCAAAGTCATCGCCAGAAATCGCAAAAAAACTCAATGAAAAATTGCAAAGTTGGCTAACAGAAGTCGGTGCAAAATATCCCATTATCGATAATGAGTTTGATGCAACAATGCGTGAAAATTATCAGGATAAAGTCAAAAACGAAATGTTGCCCAAGTTGGAAAAAGAGCGCTTAAAAATGTTGTCAAAAGATTTTCAGCCCAATAAAGATTGGTGGGGAAGCAAAATAACTAATGATTAAATGTATTTTAAATGATAAGAAAGATATACGGTTTTTTGTTTTTTCTCTTGATTTTTTCAATGAATACTGCCATAAGTCAAGTTAGAGATCGCGTGTCTTTTAATGAAGATTGGTTGTTTCAAAAAACTGAAAATTATGCAGCTTCTGCTGTAGATTTTGACGATGCTGATTGGAGAAAATTATCCGTTCCTCACGATTGGGCGATTGAAGGACCGTTCAAGCCTGAATACAATTTAAGAACGGGTGGACTTCCTGTTTTTGGGATGGCTTGGTATCGAAAACATTTCAAGATTGATGCCAGCAAAAAAAATCAAATTGTAACCCTTGAATTTGATGGCGTTATGAGCAATTCCACCATTTATATCAATGGAAAGGAATTGTACCACAGACCTTATGGCTTTATAGGTTTTGAAATAGATATCACACCTTACATCAATTTTGGTAAAGAAAATGTCATTGCCTTAAAGCTAAATCCGGAAGTATTGTCCATAAGATGGTATCCTGGAGCTGGGATTTACAGAAATGTTTGGCTCGAAACTAAAAATCCGGTGCATGTAAAACATTGGGGAACGCATATTTCAACCCCTAAAATTTCAGAAAAGAAAGCCGAAGTAACTATTGAAACCAAGCTTGAAAATAAAAGCAATTCTTTACCTAAAAAGTTCACGCTGCTAACCACCATTTATGATGAAAATGGAAATAATATAACATCAAGCATTACTGAAATCGATTTTAAAAATTCAAAAACCGCCACTATTGAACAAAATTTGACCGTCTTAAATCCACAACTTTGGGATTTTGAAACGCCTCACTTATATAAAGCTGTTACTAAAATTCTAAAAAAGAATGTTGACATAGACCAATATGAAACCCGTTTTGGTATTAGAACCATCGAATTTTCAAAAGAAGGATTCTTTTTAAACGGCAGAAAAGAAAAAATTAAAGGCGTTTGTTTACACCATGATTTAGGAGCATTAGGATCTGCCGTAAATTACAGGGCCACAGAACGTCAGTTGCAAATTATGAAGGAAATGGGCATCAATGCAATTCGCACTTCACACAATCCAACTTCACCAGAACAATTGGAACTCTGCGATAAAATGGGAATTTTGGTGCAAGTCGAAGCCTTTGATGGTTGGAAAATTCCAAAGACAGAAAATGATTATAACAAATATTGGGACGAATGGCATGAAACGGATTTGCGCGATATGATCAAAAGAGACAGAAATCATCCATCTGTAATTATGTGGAGTATTGGCAATGAAATGGGAGAGCAAAAAGAGGAAGGCGGACATCTAATTGCCGAAAAATTAGTGGAAATATGTCATGATGAAGACCCAAGCAGACCCGCTACAGCAGGTTTTAATCAATTGGCGACTGCATTAAAAAACGGGTTGGGAACACCATTAGACATTGTAGGTGCAAACTACAAACCTACCCTATATGCCGATTTTATGAAGGAATATCCTAATATGATTATCTATGGTTCTGAAACGGCTTCTACGGTTTCTTCCAGAGGCGTTTATCATTTGCCTTTACAGAAATACGATAAGCATTCCTCTTTGCAAGTGGATAGTTACGATTTTAATAGTCCATATTGGGCGTATCCGCCAGATATTGAATTTCATTTCCAAGACTCGCTGCCCAACCTCATTGGGGAATTTATGTGGACTGGATTTGATTATTTAGGGGAACCAACACCTTACGGCGGAAAAGACAATTTAACACATGGCGATTGGTTAAAAGACTGGCCTGCAAGAAGTTCTTTTTTTGGCGCTGTTGATTTGGCGGGTTTTCCCAAAGATCGTTTTTACTTGTATCAGAGTCAGTGGACAAAAAAACCAATGGTACATATCTTACCACATTGGAATTGGGAAGGAACAGATTTAGAAACTATTCCAGTTTTTTGCTACACCAATGCAGAAGAAGCTGAATTGTTTGTGAATGGAAAGTCTCAGGGCAGAAAAATAAAAGGCGTGGATAAAACCCGCATTCCAGTTAATTTTAGCGGATGGAAAAACAAAGAAAAATATTTTGATTCGCCCTATCGTTTAAGTTGGAATGTTCCTTTTGAAGCGGGTGAAATTGAAGTTGTTGCCTATAATGAAGGAAAAGAAGTTGCCCGAAAATCAATTAAAACCGCCAAAGAACCAGCAAAAATTTCACTGATTCCAGATAGAACTATCATCAATGCCGATGGCGAAGATTTATCATTTATAACCATTAAAATTGAGGACGAAAACGGAATTTTTTGTCCGTTGGCCAATAATTTTGTTCAATTTAAAATCTCTGGCCCTGCAACAATTGCAGCAGTGGATAATGGCGACGCTACTTCAACCGAACCTTTTCAAGCAAATTACAGGAAAGCCTTTAATGGTTTATGCCTGTTGGTTATTAAAAGCAAAAAAGGAGAAACAGGAGAAGTCACTATTGAAGCATCTTCAGATGGCTTGGCATCTAAAATAATTACCATTAAATCCAACTAACATTTTATGGAAAACAAGAGCAATTTCAATAACAATAAAATACTTGACGAATGAAACCTATCTTTAGTTTCTTTAAAAAGGCTGTTGTTATCATACTTTTTTTAACAATACAAATTCCTTTACAGGCACAATTGTCAAAAACTGAAAACGACACCCATTTCATCATCAATGCCGATTTTGAAACAGGTACTTTAGATGGATGGAGCTATTGGAGAACAAGAAACGCTGAAATAACTACAGATGCATTCTCTGGAAAATATGCGGTTAAATTTGGTTCAGAAAGAGGGTTCTGTATTCAAGAAACCAAAGTGAGACCCAACAGTCTTTACAGAATTTCCGCTTATATTAAAACAGAATCAGGCGCTGAAGAAGCTCAATTAATGGTAAGTAATTATGGAGGCCCTGAAAAATCGGTTTCAAGTTCCCTTACAGTGTATACCAAAGTCAGTATAGATTTTCAAACAGCTTACAGTACTGATTTATTACTGATCTCCTTAATACATCCATCAGGAAAAGGCAGTGGCTATGCAGATCAAATTGAATTAACCTATTTAGGCAAAGCACCAAATCCAAAAATTCAGGAGTTTGTGAAAATTCCAAAAAGAGTTCTTAAAGAAGAAAATGGCGTCGCACAACTACCGAACGATAAAATGGATTGGTTTCTTAATGATCGTTTTGGCATGTTTATTCATTGGGGCGTTTACGCAGCTATGGATGAAGGCGCTGAATGGGTAAGACATCAAGAAGCATGGGGATTTGAATATTACCAACGGCGTGCAAGAGATCCAGAAACCGGTTTTAGCGCAGCTAAATTTGAGGCAGCTGAATGGGTTAATTTGGCAAAAAAAGCAGGTATGAAATATATGGCACTAACATCTAGGCATCATGATGGTTATGCCCTTTTTGACAGCAAACATCCCAACAGTTGGACAAGCAAAAAAGATTTAGGCAGAGATTTTATCAAAGAATATACAGATGCTGTGAGAGCTTCCGGACTTCATGTAGGGCTATATTATTCACCCATGAGTTGGCGTTATCCCGGCTATTACGACGTAACAGGAAAAGATGTCAAACCAAATGTTTGGGGGTATAAAACGGCATCCTGGCACAAAGAAGATGCACAAGCCATGAAAGAAGAAGTCTACGAACAGGTTACAATGCTATTAAAAGATTATGGCAATATAGATTATATGTTTTGGGATGGAGGCTGGTTAAGTCAAACTGTGGATCCAGAATTAGAAAGAGTTTTTTGGGATTCCGGAAAGTATCAGAATCCTGATAATCAATGGCCTATAAATGAAAAATACATTACCAAAGAAGAAATAACCGGCAAACCTCTAGGAATCATGGGATTAGTCCGAAAATATCAGCCAAATATGGTTGTAAACGAACGTTTTGGATGGGTTGGAGATGTACATGCCGAAGAAGGTGGTTCTTCTACTTCCGGAGATATTCGCTTTGAGCATTATGGCGAAAAATGTGTGAGCCTTCAAAAAGGAGGTTGGGGTTATAGGCCAAATCGTCCTGTTTATAGTTTTGAAGAAGTGGCAGTTTATTTATCTAACTGCGCCGTTCGCAATATTAATTTACTTTTAAATGTTGCTCCGGACAGTGAAGGCGTTATACCTGAAAACCAGCAAGAAGTGCTGCTTAAAATGGGAAGCTGGTTAACTAAAGTTGGTGGCGGCATTTATGAAACAAGAGGTGGTCCTTGGCAACCTTCATTCGGAGAATATGGTTTTACATTCAAGGATAAAAAAATTTACTGTCATATTTATGAAGGTTATCGTGAATTGAATTCAGGTAAGTTCACAACACAATCAATTGGCAATAAAAAAGTGTTGCAAGTAATTAATCTTTATGATGGAAAAAAACTGAGCTGGGTAAAAAATAAAAATAACACGATTACTGTTAGCGACGTTAATTATGCATTAAATCCGGCAACAACAATTTTAGAAATCACACTCACTGAATCAGTATATAAATAGAATATAAAATTATGTCTATAATTGATTACGTTGTTATTATTGTATTTACTGTACTTATTGTAATAGCGGGCTTGTCTTTCAGAAAAAGAGGGTCGGATATGAAGAGTTATTTTGCGGCTGGCGGCGCGGTGCCTTGGACAATAAATGGCCTGTCACTTTACATGAGTTTTTTTTCGGCGGGCACTTTTGTGGTTTGGGGTTCTATTGCGTATGAATTTGGTTGGGTTGCCATCACCATTCAAATGGCCATGTGCGTTGGTGGTTTTGTGGTGGCATATGTGATAGCGCCTAAATGGAGAAAAACAAATGTTTTAACAGCCGCCGAGTTTGTCAGAAAAAGATTGGGCGATAAAGTGCAAAAGTTTTACACCTACATCATTTTAATATTATCCTTGGCATATACCGGTGCATTTTTATATCCTGTGGCTAAAATCGTTAATGTATCAACAGGTTGGCCAATCAACGCTTGTATTATTGGTTTGGGCTTGCTTATTTTATTATATACCGTGGTAGGCGGACTTTGGGCGGTTATCGTTACCGACGTTTTACAATTTGTGATATTAACGGCAGCCGTTTTTTTAGTGGTTATTTTGGCATTTGAACAGGTTGGCGGCTTAAATGGCTTCTTATCATCTTTACCAGCAGATGCCTGGAAAATAACAAGTGAAGAATATAGCTGGTGGTTTATTTTGGCATTTGCTGTTTACAATATCATTTTTATAGGAGGAAATTGGGCTTATGTGCAGCGTTACACGAGCGTTAAAAATGCAAAAGACGCAAAAAAAGTTGGGTTAACTTTTGGTTGGCTGTATCTTATCAGTCCTTTTATTTGGATGTTGCCTCCTATGATTTATAAAATAATCAATCCAAATTTATCAGGATTGGAAAGTGAAGGTGCCTATATGCTAATTTGTAAGCAAGTTTTACCGATAGGTATGCTTGGTTTAATGTTGGGAGGAATGGTATTTGCCACGGCAAGTTCAGTAAACACCACTTTAAATTTAGCCGCATCGGTAATTACCAATGATTTATTTCTGGTTTTTAAACCCAAAGCAAGCTTAAAACAAGTTATGAATGTGGCAAAACTTTCTACCGTAATCTTCGGCATTGGAACTATTTTAGTCGCCTTACTGGTGCCTTCTGTAGGAGGCATTGTGAATGTGGTATTAAGTATTGGCGCGGTAACCGGTTGCTCGCTTTACGGACCGCCAATTTGGGCTTTGTTTTCAAAAAGACACGCTGGAAAATCAATATTAATCATCACCCTTATCAGTTTAAGCATTAACATTGGTTTTAAGTTTTTTTATACGCTTTCAAGAGCAGATGAAATGCTTTTGGGCACCTTATCCCCTTTCCTGCTTTTGGCAATTTATGAATTGTATGCAAAATTTATTGGGATTGAAAAAAGTGAAGATTATGTGAAATACGATCTTTTGAAAACACCTGATTTGGCTGCTTCCGCAGCTATTGAACAAAATGTTTTTGGCATGAAAGTTTTAGCAAATACACTAACAGCTATCGGAGTTTTAATTATAGGTTTAGGCATTATTTCAGCAAGTTCAAAATTACTTATCATTTTAATGGGTACAATTATTTTTTCGATGGCACTTTTTATACATCCTTTTGTAAAACTTAAAAAAATATTTAAATGATAAAAGAAAGTTTTACAAATCATAGCAGAAAAAATAAGCGTGTCCCAATTAAAACAGATTTTGTAGTTGTTGGCGGCGGTTTATCGGGTGTTTGCGCTGCAATTACAGCTGCTCGTGCCGGACTCAAAGTGGTTTTAGTTCAAGACAGGCCGGTATTGGGCGGAAATGCTTCCAGCGAAGTGCGCCTTTGGAGTTTGGGTGCCACTTCTCATATGGGAAACAACAACAGATGGAGCCGTGAAGGGGGTTTAATCAATGAAATATTGTTGGATAACTTAAAACGAAATAAGGAAGGAAATCCCCTCATATTTGATACCGTTTTATTAGAAAAAGTGTTCGAAGAAAAGAATATTACCTTGCTGTTAAATACGGCTGTTTATGAAATTTCTAAAAAGGGCGATGATGAAATAAAAGGGGTTGTTGGGTTTTGTAGCCAAAACAGCACTGCTTACAGCATAGAAGCGCCCCTGTTTTGTGATGCCTCAGGCGATGGAATTGTTGGTTTTCTTTCCGGCGCTTCCTTTAGAATGGGCGCAGAAGACAAAACAGAATTTGATGAAGGTTTTGCGCCAAACACTGAAGATTATGGAAATCTTTTAGGCCATTCACTTTATTTTTATACCAAAGAAATGGATCGTCCCATTGCTTATACAGCACCTTCTTTTGCCATCAAAAATGCGGATGAACTTCCAAGAATAAAGAATTACCAATTGGGAGACCACGGCTGTAAGCTATGGTGGGTGGAATATGGCGGTCGTTTAGACACGATACACGATTCTGAAAATATAAAATTTGAACTTTGGAAAGTGGTTTATGGTATTTGGGATTATATTAAAAATAGTGGTAAATATCCTGAAGCATCCAACCTAACATTGGAATGGGTAGGAACTATTCCGGGAAAACGCGAAAGCAGGCGCTTTGAAGGCGATTTTATGCTTTCCCAAAAAGATATTGTTGAACAACGCCAATATTATGATGCGGTTGCACACGGCGGCTGGGCAATGGATTTACATCCGGCAGACGGAATTTACAGCAAACACAGTTCTTGTACACAATGGCATTCCAAAGGAGTGTACCAAATCCCTTACAGATGTTTTTATTCAAAAGACATTAAAAATTTATTTCTGGCCGGCAGAATTATCAGTGCGTCGCACGTTGCTTTTGGCTCAACCAGAGTGATGCTTACTTGTGCATTGGGAGCGCAAGCGGTTGGAGAAGCTGCAGTTCTTTGTTTTAAAAATAATTGGAAACCTAAAAACATTTCTGATAAGGAGAAAATAAAAATACTTCAATTGGAGCTGAACAGAAATGGTCAAAGCATTCCGGGAATTAACGTTGGCGACCCTTCAGACTTGGCCAAAAAAGCTATAATAAAAACAACTTCAACTTTGCTTTTTGATGGTTTCAATCCAAGTGAAGATTGGCAAACATTAACTTTTAGCACCGCACAATTATTGCCCTTAGAAGCAAATACAACCTATGAATTTCATTTTGAGGTTGAAGCCATTGAAGCTACTACTTTAGAAATACAGCTTAGAACTGCAGCTGAAAACAAACATTTTACGCCAGATAAAACCTTGTATACCAAGCAATTTCAGCTAAAAAAAGGAAGGCATCAAATCTCCTTCAAAAGTACTGCTGTCTTGGAAATAAAACAATATGCTTTTGTCTGTTTGATGAAGAATGAGCACCTTAAAGTGCATGTATCCGATGAGCGTTGTTCGGGTATTATGACAGTTCAAAACAGAATTAACAAAGCAGTTTCCAATTACGGGAAACAAGAGCCACCAACTGGAGTTGGTATGGACAGATTTGAATTTTGGACACCAGAACGCAGACCTAATGGGAAAAATATGGCCTTTTCTATGCAACCGGCATTAAATGTTTTTACATCAAGAAATATTATCAATGGAGCTGTTAGACCTTACGCAAATGGCGAAACGAATGTTTGGGTAGCTTCAAAAGATGATGAAAACCCAACAGTTATATTTTCGTGGGAAGCAGCAGTATCGTTAAATAATATCAAATTATTTTTTGATTGTGATTACGACCATGCGTTGGAAAGTACACTAATGGGACATCCGGAAGATATGATTCCTTTTGTGGCAAGCAATTACACAATTGAAGATGACAAAGGAAATATATTGGCAGAAATAGCAGACAATTATCAGGCAATCAATAATATAAAACTTAAAAGCACAGTCAAAACAAAAACATTGAAATTTACCTTTTCACAAAAAAACAAAAATATACCGATATCGGTTTTTAATATTTCTGTGTTTGAAACACCCTAAAATTATTGAAATATGATTCGCATTTTAGCAATATTTAGAAATTCAATTGGCAGTATCCATTTATTAAAATGGGTAGTGTATTTTATGCTGATAAACTTTAGTTATTCTCAAAACACCCAAAAAGAATCGTTAAATGGCAAATGGGCTTTTAAAATTGACCCTTATGCTGAAGGGGAAATTGCTGGCTGGCAAAATGAAAACCTAAATACTGATTCCTGGGAATCCATGGACGTTCCAGGCAACTGGGATTTGGTTAATGAATATGCAGAATATGCTGGTGATGCTTGGTATTCAAGAACTTTTACTGTAAACAAATCCGCAGAGGCGCAACAAATACGTTTGGTGTTTCAATCGGTTTACAACGACTCAAAAGTTTGGGTGAACGGACACTTTGTTGGCGAAAATAATTTGGGTTTTTTGCCTTTTCAGTTTAATATTTCAAAACACCTAAAATACGGGGTGGAAAATAGGGTCACCGTATTGGTTAACAATGTTTTTAAGCGCGGCGCCATGTGGAATTGGGGCGGAATCAGACGTCCGGTTTGGTTAGAAATTACGCCACTTTCGCGCATAGAATTTCAGCATATTGATGCTGTTCCTAATCTTAAAAAAGGCGATGCCAATCTAGCTGTAAAAATAGCAGGAAGCAATTCAAGTGACCAGCCAAAAAATGTAACTTTCGATATCACCATCAAAAGAGAAAATAAAATTGTTGCCCAGGGTCAAATTCAAACCACCATTCCGCCCAATACAGCAAAACATATCGTGAATTGGTACCATCATTTACCAAAATCTAAAGTGGTGCTTTGGCATTACGATTTCCCCAATTTATATGAATCAACAATTACCATGGCCGAAAATGGTGTTGATTTGCACAGTCTATCCGATCGTTTTGGCATCAGAAAATTAGCGTTAGATGGCCTAAAATTATTGCTCAACGGAGAAAGTATTCGTCCGGTTGGTTTCAATATTGTTCCGGAAGATCGTTTTACAGGAAACACACTTCCCTTTGAAAGAATCAAAGAAGATGTGGATTTAATGAAAAGTTTAGGCGCTACCATGGCGCGATTAAGCCACGTGTCTTTGCCAAAAGAATATTTGGATTACTTGGATGAAAAAGGCATCATGGTTTTTGAAGAAGTGGGACTTTGGGGAAAAGATGTTTGGGTAGACCCAAACCACCCGATGCCAAAAGAATGGCTGCAACGCATTGTTGAAGAAAAATACAACCATCCTTCAGTGGTTGGTTGGAGCGTTGGCAATGAAATAGGAAAAGAAAGCGACAACCCAAAAGTAAAAGATTATGTAAAAGGAGCCGTTCAAATGGCAAAAAACTTAGATTCAAACAGGTTGGCAATTTACGCGTCGCATACAGCCCAAAAAAATCCGGAAGATGCCATTGTGTATACAGACCTTTCTATGATTAATATGTATGGCGGTTGGGCCGGTGGCGTTGACCGCGCATGGGAATATCATCAAAAACCAATTTTCGTATCGGAATTTGGGAATACTTTAAATAATGAAGATCCCAATTTAGGAATTATTCCCATAGAAAAAATGATGGATGCCATGCGTAATAAAGAATATGTTTTGGGCGCTTCTATTTGGACATTCAATGATTACAGAAGTACCTATCACGGTGTTACCGGATGGAAAACACCGCCTTCACAAAACAGGGCTTGGGGCATTGTGAACACTTTTAGAAACAAAAAAAGGGCGTTTTATGACCTTCAAAAAGAATATGCGCCTATAAGAGGCTTAACTTTTTCGGATGTTGACCAAAAAAACGGAAAAGCCATCATTACTGTGCAGCCAAGAAATAAATTAGACATTCCGGCAAATGTTTTGAGAGCATTTCAAGTAAAATGGAGCTTAATAGATTCAAATTTCAATGAAATTGTTTTAGGCGCAAAAAAGATAAAGATAATAAATCCTGGTGATGATTCATTTTCCATTCCTATAAAATGGGAAAATAACACGAAAGTTAACGGATTGAAAGTTGAATTTTTGGATCCGCAAGGATATATTGTTTTAGAAGAAACAAAACACTTCCAAGCGCCAAAACAACCATCCATCAATTTTGCAAACACCTCCACCAAAGCCGTTCGCATTTTATTTGATAAATCAAAAGGTGCCACTGAATATAAGGTTAAATATTACCATGGAGATTCCATTTACTTTTCAGAAAAAACAATCAATCATTTTATTGAAATTGAAGATGAGCGCATAGCTCAAAATCAACCCTTTAATTACCAGTTAATTGCGCTAAACAATGCAGGTGAAAGCAACCCCTCTTTGCCAATTGAACTGAAAAAGGACAATAACGAATTGCCTCCCGCTATTTGGGACATAAAACGTGTTGAAAATAATATTTTTATTGGCTATACCGTTTCTCCTTTTGATTATATGTATGAAGTTGAATACGGAATTAGCGCAGGAAACTACACTAAAAAAATGGGGACAAAAGTAAAAGGTGTGCTCAATATTCCGAATATTCCTAAAGATGAAACAATTTATTTTAGAATGCGCGCAAGAAAACAATGGGGTTTTGCCAGTGAATGGACACAAGAATTTATAATTAAAAATTAAAAATATGAGAAGAGCAATTTTAATCACCATCATCGCCATAATTAATCTGACATTTTTGCATTCGGTGAATGCAGAAGTTAAACTTCCTGCCATCGTTTCATCGAATATGGTTCTACAACGAAATACCACTGTCAATTTATGGGGCTGGGCATCACCAAATGAAAAAATTACTATAACAGCAACATGGTTAAATAAACCTCTAAAAATTCAGGCAGACATTGAAGGAAATTGGAGTGTTATGGTGCAAACAACAAATAGTAAAAACCCTCAAATTGTTGAAATTAAAAGTAAAAAATCTAAAATAACTTTAGATAATATTTTGCTTGGAGAAGTTTGGTTATGTTCGGGACAATCTAATATGCAAATGCCAATGAAAGGATTTAACGGACAACCTGTTTATGAATCTAACATGGCGATTATGAAATCAAAAAATCCGAATTTAAGATTATTTACTGTGGGATTGGTTGCCTCTAAAACACCCAATAAAGATTTAGGGAAATTCACATCTTGGCAAGAAGCTTCACCAGAAAGTGTATCAAAATTCAGTGCTGTTGCCTACTTATTTGGGAGCCAATTGCAAGAAATTTTAGAGGTTCCTGTTGGTTTAATTCACACATCTTGGGGTGGAAGTTCTGTACAAGCTTGGATGAGTAAAGAAGCGCTTAGTGAATATAGAACTGTAAATTTAGATGATGTTGATATTTCCAACAAGCCAAATCAAATTCCAACTGTACTTTTTAATGGCATGATCAATCCAATCGTTCAATATACCATAAAAGGTGCCATTTGGTATCAAGGAGAGTCAAACGTTTGGGAACATAAATTATACAAAAAAATATTTCCATCAATGGTAAAAGATTGGCGTACAAGATGGGATAATGGAGATTTTCCTTTTTACTATGTTCAAATTACTCCTTTTTCATATGTTTCTCCAAAAGAGGATAAATTCATTCAACTTTCAGCTTTTCTTCGTGAATCTCAATTGCAATCTTTAGACCTTATTCCAAATTCAGGAATTGCAATTACCATGGATATTGGAGCGCAAAATTCTATTCATCCACCAAAGAAAAAAGAAGTCGCAGACAGGTTGTTGTTCAACGCTTTAAACCAAACTTATGGCTATAAAAGCATCAAATACGCCTCACCCACTTTTGATTCACTGAAGGTCATTAACAACAAAATCTTACTTACATTCAAAAATGCTGAAACTGGACTTTATGCTTTTAATACTTTAAAAGGTTTTGAAATTGCTGGAGAAGACAGAATATTTTATCCAGCAAATGCAATAATTGTAGATAAAAAAAATGTATCTGTCAATAGTGAAAAAGTGCCAAATCCAGTAGCAGTAAGATATGCATGGAGCAATTGGATAATTGGAACACTTTTCGGAAATAATCTTTTGCCTGCATCTTCATTTAGGACTGACAATTGGGAAAATGCCAAACGAATTGAAAATCAATAAGAATATTTGAATATTCCAAAAACTTTTGACAAAAATAATTTTTGGAAGAAAAAAGCATCAAAATTTGAAATCAAAAAAATGGAAAATAATAGAACCAAGCTTTACAGGTTATTAATAATAGTCACAATTTTTCTTAATATGACAAATCATTCTTTCGCGCAAAATGAAGTGATTGAGTTTTGGAATTCAGAAATTCCAAACACTATCAAAGCTGATAATTATGAGGAGACTTCTGATACAAAACAAGACAGATTAAGCAAAGTAACTCATCCAACACTTACTGTTTTTATGCCCAAAAATCCGAATGGAAGTTCAGTAATTATTTGTCCTGGTGGAGGTTATCAATTTTTAGCCATCAACAAAGAAGGTTACAAAGTTGCTGAATGGTTAAACACCATTGGAGTTACTGCATTCGTTCTAAAATATCGTTTACCAAGTGATAAAATCATGCAAGATAAATCTGTTGGTCCTTTGCAAGATGCACAAGAATCTATAAGATATATCAGAAGAAATGCAGCGAAATGGCAATTAGATTCAGACAAAATTGGAATAATCGGATTTTCTGCTGGCGCACATTTAGCGGCTACTTTATCCACAAAATATGATGAAAATACTTATCAATCTAAAGATTCAATAAGCGCAAGACCCAACTTTTCGTTATTGATTTATCCTGTGATTTCGATGACAGATGAAATTACCCACAAAGGTTCCAGAAACAAATTGCTAGGAAATAAACCATCCCAAGAAATTATTGAAAAATTTTCTACTGAAAAACTAATAACAGCTCAAACTCCGCCTTCATTTTTGGTGCATGCTAGTGATGATACTGGAGTTCCTTTTGAAAATAGTATTGCTTATTTTTTGGAGTTGAAAAAATATAAAATTCCTGCTGAAATGCACTTATATCAGAATGGGAAACACGGTTTTGGATTAGGAGTTGATGGTACAAGTTTCTATTGGACAAAACATTGTGAAGCTTGGTTACGCTTCAATAAATTAATCAACTAAAAATAAATTCATTAAAATAAACACAAATGAAAATGATGCATAAATTATTAATAGCGGTTGTTTGCTTGGTTACAGTTTTATCCTGCAAAAACTTAAAAACAGGCAAACCAATCTATTCAGCGGAAAAGTGGGAAAATCCGGAATGGGAAAATCCTGAGATTTTTCAAATAAACAGAGAAGAACCAACAGCCTCTTTTTATCGATACAATGACAAAGCGGCAGCGCTAAAAAACTCCAGTTGGGAAAACTCTCCATATTATAAATCCTTAAATGGTACGTGGAATTTTTACTATGCGGATAGCGTAAACGCAAGACCTGTTGATTTTTACAAAAATAATTTCGATTTAAGCGGCTGGGATACCATTACAGTACCTTCCAATTGGGAAATGAAAGGGTTTGGTATTCCGTTTTATACCAACATCAAATATATGTTTCCTGCCAATCCGCCTTTTATTCCTCATAATATTAACAATAACGGCAGTTATAAAAGAACCTTCGAAGTACCGGAAAACTGGGACGGAAAAGATATTTATCTGCATTTTGCAGGCGTAAGCGGTGCTATGTATGTATGGGTCAATGGTGAGCAAGTTGGCTACAATGAAGGAAGTAAAACACCTGCTGAATTTAAAGTGACCAACTTTGTTAAAAAAGGAAAGAATACCATATCGGTGCAAGTAATGCGCTGGTCGGATGCGAGCTATATGGAAGACCAGGATTTTTGGCGCATCAGCGGCATTGAACGTGATGTTTATTTGTATGCCGCAAATAAAGTGACGGTAAGAGATTTTAGGGTTACTTCTGATTTGGCCAATGATTATAAAGACGGAATTTTCAAAGTTTCCGTAAAAGTGGACAATAATTCTGAAGCAGTTGCAGAAGAATCCGTTGAAGTAAAATTATTTGACGGAACCAGTGAAGTATATGCAGAAACCCAAGTTTTATCCTTAAAACCGGGAAGATCAACAGTTGATTTTGACAAAACTATCTTAAATGTAAAAACCTGGAATGCTGAACATCCAAACTTATACACCCTTTTAATCACCATAAACAATGAATCAACCGCCATAAAAGTTGGTTTCAGAAATATTGCCATTAAAAACAATCAATTTTTGGTAAATGGCAAAGCAGTTTTAATAAAAGGCGTAAATCATCACGACCATGATGAAACTGAAGGCCACGTTGTTTCAGAAGAATTGACAAAAAAGGACTTAATGTTAATGAAGCAAAATAACATCAACGCCATACGCACCAGCCACTATCCTAAAAATACCCATTTTTACAGGTTGTGCGACGAATACGGTTTTTATGTGATTGACGAAGCCAATATTGAACTTCACGGAATGGGCGCAACCA
Source organism: Lutibacter sp. (assembly GCA_046485225.1). Lineage (GTDB taxonomy): Bacteria > Bacteroidota > Bacteroidia > Flavobacteriales > Flavobacteriaceae > Lutibacter. Next base: position 32,685 of record JAWOHJ010000073.1, read on the forward strand.
ATCAGGGATTGGACAAGGATCCTAAAAAAAAGGCCATCCATCCTGCTTATCTGCCTCAGTGGAAAAATGCCCATTTAGACAGAACTGTCAGAATGTTTGAACGCGACAAAAATTTTCCTTCCATCGTTATTTGGTCGTTGGGAAATGAAGCCGGCAATGGCGAAAACTTTTATGCCACCTACGATTGGTTAAAAGCGAATGACACCAGCAGGCCAACACAATACGAAGGCGCCATCGCCTATACCAATACTGATATTCAGGCGCCTATGTACTGGACAATAGAACAAATGCTAAAATATGTGCAAAACAATCCAACCAGACCATTAATTCAGTGCGAATATGTACACGCTATGGGTAATAGCGTGGGGAACTTTCAAGATTATTGGGATGTTATTGAAGTCCACGAAACAATGCAAGGCGGTTTTATCTGGGATTGGGCCGATCAGGGAATTTTAACAAAAAATGAAGCTGGTCAATCGTATTGGGCTTATGGCGGCGATTTGGGCGGATTTGATTTTCAAAATGATAAAAACTTCTGTTTAAACGGTATTGTAAATGCCGACAGAACATTAAAACCTGCAACAAATGAAGTGAAAAAAGTTTACCAATACATCAAATTTAAAGCTTCAAATTTAGATGCGGGTGAAATCAACATTAAAAACATGTACGATTTTACCAATTTAAACCAGTTTGATTTTACTTGGAAACTGCTGGAAAACGGGAAAGAAATAGCCACAGGTGTTTTACCGGAATTGGACGTTAATTCTTATGATTCCAAAATCGTGAAAATTGCTTTTCCTGCACTTGCAAACGAGCAATCATCCTATCATTTAAATATTTATGCTTTGAATAAAATTGAAACAGCTTTATTGCCGTTAAATCATGTGGTGGCTTTTGAACAGTTTCAGTTGCGCGATGAAAAGCCAGTTACTGAGACATCAATAAAAAAAGGTGAAATTTCAGTCGCTTCAGTAAATTCCATTACCACTATTTCCAATAAAAATTTCAATCTGAAGTTTGATATTCAAAAGGGGGAATTAATTTCTTTAGATTATGGAAATGGCAATATTTTGGTGAATGGCATCAAACCAAACTTTTGGAGAGCAGCCACCGACAATGATTTTGGGGCAGGTTCACCAAAAAAATTGGCTGTTTGGCAAAAAGCAAGCAAAAACCAACTATTAACCAATGTTAAATTCTTAAGTGGATCAAAAGAAATTACTATTGGCGCCAACGAAACTTTTAATGATGAGGTAAGTATTCAAACAACGTTTGATTTGCCTTCTGTAAATGGCCAAATTATGGTAGTTTATAGCATCAATGCTTTAGGTGAAATTACCATAAAAAATCAGTTACAAAATATAAAAAGTGATTTGCCGCATTTGCCAAGATTCGGAAATAATTTTATCATTAAGGATGAATATCAAACTGTTAATTGGTTTGGCCGGGGCCCGTTTGAAAATTATAGCGACAGAAAAACGGCTGCTTTGGTAGGAATTTATAAAGCATCTGTGGGCGATTTATATTTCCCTTACGCCCGTCCGCAAGAAAACGGCTACAAAACCGACGTGCGTTGGGCAACCTTTACAAATAGTGCCGGAAAAGGAATTAAAATTGAAGGATCGCAATTGCTGAGTTTTAGCGCACACCATCAATATAATGACGATTTTGATGCCGGTGAAGCCAAAAGACAACGTCATACCACCGACATCGTAAAGCGCGATTTTGTCAATCTGAATATTGATTACGGACAAACAGGTGTTGGAGGCGATAACAGTTGGGACCAAAATGCTTGGGCGCATAAAAAATACAGAATATTGCCAGAGAATTTAAGCTATTCGTATAAAATTATTCCCTTGAACTAAAATACTTTCATAAAAATGAAAAATATAATCCAAGTAATACTATTTGTTTTTTGTTCACATTTAATGGCACAATCGGATTACAACACATTCACGCCGGGTGAAGTATGGCTTGATAATAATGGCGTTCACATAAACGCACACGGCGGCGGTTTTTTATTTCATAATGGAATTTATTATTGGTTTGGAGAACATAAAATTGGCGGAGAATTGGGCAATAAAGCCATGGTTGGCGTTCACGCATACAGCTCAAAAGATTTGTATAACTGGAAAGATGAAGGCATTGCTTTAGAAATGCACTCCGATACTTTAAGCCTGCTGCAAATAGGTAGTGTTTTAGAACGCCCAAAAGTAATTTACAACAAAAAAACGCAAAAATTCGTGATGTGGTTTCACCACGAGTTAAAAGATCAAGGCTATAAAGCTGCTTTAACAGGCGTTGCTTTTGCTGATAAAGTGACTGGACCTTATACGTACCTCAATAGCTTTAGGATTCACCCCAACGTGTTGCCTTTAAATTTTTCGGAAGAACAATTTTTAAATACTGAAATAATTGAAAAGCGTGAAGATGAAAACTGGAAACAAAAAGTAATTGACGGCAGCTATTTTAAAAGGGATTTTGAAACCGGCCAAATGTCGAGAGATATGACGCTTTTTGTTGATGATGATGAAACTGCATACCATATTACAGCTTCTGAAGAAAACCAAACCTTGTTAATTTCAAAATTATCAGATGATTACTTATCGTTAACAAATGAATATGTAAGGGTTCTTCCCGGCGAAAGAAATGAAGCGCCTGCAATTTTTAAAAAGGACGGAAAATATTATATGTTTTCTTCCGGACTCACAGGCTGGAAACCAAATCCGGGAAAATTAAGCGTTTCTGACAGTATGATGGGAAATTGGGTGGCTTTAGAAAATCCATGCATAGGAACCGATGAAGAAATGAATACAACATTTTGGTCGCAAAGCACCTATGTGCTTCCTATAGTTGGCAAAAAAGATGCTTTTATTTTTATGGCCGACAGATGGTTACCTGAAAACCACATTGATGGACGTTATATTTGGTTGCCAATTCAATTTGAAAATGGAATTCCTGTTTTAAAATGGGTTGATTCTTGGGATTTAAGTTTTTTTGACAAACAATAAACAATAATCCGTCTATTTGATTTATTTACACCAAATATTGGTCGATTTACACTATTTTAAGTCGATTTATGTGTTTATATTTGACATTCATAAAATAATCAGTTTTTAAGAATAGTCATTATTTACAAAAAACAGCCATCATTGTATCAGATAAAACATACCAGAGATTTAAAAAAAGGGTTAAACTTCATCGAAATTGAAGATTCAAACAAAATGTCTTATGCCAAAATACAGTTAAGTTTAGGCGGAAGTTTGCAGGAACTCAAACTTTTGAATCATCATCTAATGAAAGATTTACATCCTTTAACTTACAACAACACCTACGCATCTGCTGTCTTGTTTCCGTTTGCAAACAGAATTGCTGACGGAAGCTATGTTTTTGACCACAAAACGTACCAATTGGATATCAATCAAAAGGAAGAAAACAACGCGCTTCACGGGTTGGTTTACAACAAAATATTTGAAATCATCGACCAAAAAACCACTTCGGAAAAAGCCGAAGTATTGCTGAGGTATGAAGAACTCGCGCATTCTAAAGGTTTTCCTTTTACCTACAGGATTGATTTAACCTATATTTTATCCAAAGACAGTCTGGAATTAAATGTCACTGTGAAAAATACGGACACCAAAAAATTTCCTTTTACCATGGGCTGGCATCCTTATTTTATCAGCCAAAATTTATCCAAAAGCGCTGTTCATTTTAAAAGCCATCAAAAATGTGTTTTTGACGAAAGAAATATCACCCAAAAGATGGATGAAATTGTCATTGATAACCCATTTTTGATTGAAAACAAATCTTTGGATGATTGTTTTGCTTTGGATTCCAACGAAATAATTTTTGAAACGCCTCAATACAGTTTCGCATTAGAATCATCTGAAAAGAACAGTTTTTTGCAATTGTATACGCCACCGCATCCAAATACCATCGCCATTGAACCAACTACCGGAATTTCCGACAGCTTCAACAATGGTGTGGGTTTAAAAACATTAAAATCGAACGACTCCTATTATATTCACTGGGATCTTAAAATCATTTAAAAATGAACAAAACATTAATATCAAAAATAAAAACACACTTTATCGCTAAATTTCAAGACAATCCTGTGATGATTTTTTCACCGGGAAGAATCAATATTATTGGCGAACACACCGATTATAACGATGGTTTTGTTTTTCCGGCAGCGGTTGATAAAGGTATTGTGGCAGGACTTTCAAAAAGTAATTCGGAATTTTCAACCGCGTACGCCGTTGACAAAGAAGAAATTATCGAGTTTTCCGTCAATAACTTAAAACCTTCTCCGCAAGGAAGCTGGCAAAACTACATTTTAGGTGTTGTGGCAGAAATTCAGAACCGTAGCAAAACCATTGGCAATTTTAATATCGCTTTTGGCGGAGATATTCCCGGAGGTGCCGGTATGTCATCATCAGCAGCGTTGGAAAACAGCGTGGTGTTTGGGTTGGATGAAATTTTTAATTTAGAACTTTCTAAGGAAGAAATGATTTTGATTTCACAGAAAGCCGAGCATAATTATGTGGGCGTAAAATGCGGTATTATGGACCAATATGCCAGTATGTTCGGCATTAAAAACAATGCGTTGCTGTTGGATTGCAGAACCATAAAATCGAAACCTTTTGAAATAGATTTTAAAGACCACGAGCTTTTATTGATTAACACCAATGTGAAACACAGCTTGTCGGACAGCGCCTATAACGACCGCCGCTCGGTTTGTGAATCGATTGCAGGCATGTTAAAGGTAAAAGCATTAAGAGACGCCACAGAATTTGATTTGGAAACCATTAAAGAAAGCATCACGCCCGAAAACTACCAAAAAGCATTGTATGTCATTCAGGAAAACGACAGGGTAATAAAAGCTTCCAAAGCCATAGAAGCAGGCGATTTAGAAACACTCGGAAAACTCATTTATGCTTCACACGCAGGATTGCAGCATCAATATAAAGTAAGCTGCGAAGAATTGGATTTTTTGGTGGAACAGGCAAAATTAAACGGCCATGTTTTAGGAGCAAGAATGATGGGCGGCGGTTTTGGCGGCTGCACAATCAATTTAATCGCAAAGACAGCCACAGCCGCATTTAAAAAAGAGGTTTCTGAAGCCTATAAAAATAAATTTGACAAAGATTGTTCGCTCTATTTTGTTGAACTGTCTGATGGTACCGGAATAATAGCCTAACCTAAAAGCTAACGCATTTTAAAATGAACACAGATTTACAGGATTACTCGCACAAACGCTTAAATATACTTACAGGAGAATGGGTTTTGGTATCGCCGCATCGCGCCAAACGACCTTGGCAAGGACAGAATGAAGCCCTTTCATCAGAAAAAAGGCCTTCTTATGATGAAACCTGTTATTTATGTGCCGGAAATGCCAGAATGAATGGAGAAGTGAATCCAAATTATAAAAACGTGTTTGTTTTCACCAACGATTTTGCCGCATTGCAACATGATTCAAAATCTTTTATTTATAAAGAAAATTTACTGCAGGCACAAAGTGAACAAGGTATTTGCAAAGTGATTTGCTTTAGTCCGGACCATTCCAAAAGCTTGGCAGAAATGGCGGTTAGTGATATTCAAGAGGTGGTTTTTGCATGGCAAAAGGAATACAAAGAATTAGGCGCTGTTGACAATATTAATTATGTGCAGATCTTTGAAAATAAAGGAGCTGTAATGGGTTGCAGCAACCCGCATCCGCATGGCCAAATCTGGAGTCAGTCCACGCTTCCTAACGAAGTTGAAAAGAAAGACAAACACCAAATGGATTATTTCAATAAAAATAACAGCAGCTTATTGGGCAATTATCTGGCTCAAGAATTAAAGTTACAGGAACGCATTATTTTTGAAAATGATGCTTTTGTGGTACTTATTCCTTTTTGGGCTGTTTGGCCATTTGAAGCCATGATTGTTCCAAAAAAATGGCAACCAAATATTTCATCAATGGATGAAAAAGATACAATGCTTTTTTCTGAAGCCATTTCTGTGCTGACAAAAGCGTATGATCAATTGTTCAATGTATCTTTTCCATATTCAAGCGGTATCCATCAGGCGCCAACAAATGGCGAGGAAAATAAACATTGGCATTGGCATATGAGTTTTTATCCGCCCTTATTAAGAAGTGCCACTGTGAAAAAGTTTATGGTTGGCTACGAAATGTTCGGTTCGCCGCAAAGAGATATCACCCCAGAAGTGGCTTCGAAATTATTAATGGAAAAAGTAAATTCTTAACCCTAATAATTAGATGTGATTTAGGCTGCTTAAATCTTTCCGCTATAAAATTTATTGAGAACTTATTCTTAGGCCAATACATTTTGCCTAAAAAATAAAAAACATTTAAATAATTTATTCATTTAAAATGCTGTGCGTAAAATCCAACTCACTGAAGGATTGCTTATAGCCAGTATTATTATGTCAAACTGCCCTAAAAAATATACTTCGAAAGCCAATCTTTTAATTTTTAAACAGGCTTATAATCCTTGAAATCATCGCATCTTTAAAAATTTTCTGTCAAAAAATGTAAGAATAATGTAAGTTATTAGAATAATTATGTAACAAATTTATTAACTTTAATGTGGAATTTTGCAAAGTCAAACAAATTAATTATCAATTAATCAGTAAAATCAAAGTAAAATGAAAAGAAGAAATTTATTTTTAGGATTGGCGATAGCCGCCTTAGCATTCACATCTTGTAAAGATGAAAAAGTAACAGCAGCTGAGAAGTCAGTAGATACCTATGTTGTATATGTTGATTCAATAGGAAATATTGAAGCCACAGAAGTTAAAGCTAATTGGCAAACAATCAACGATTCTTACCTAATTAGAGTTTCAGAAGCTGAAATGGCTTTAGACAATTTAAAAGAAAGAGAAGCTGCACAAGCAAGAATTGATGCAAGTAGAGCAAAATTTGAAGCTTTAAAAGTACAAATGGAAGCTGAAATGCAAGCTGAAATGGACGCTCAAGCCGCTTTAAACACAAAACAAGCTTTAAGAAACGCCTTGTTTGGTGAAGGAATAGTTGGTGATGATATGAATTTTGACTGGGTTAACAAAGACAACATTCTTGCTGTTTTTGAAAATTTTGTTAATGTTACCGATGCCAATAAAGACATTTATTCTCGTGAAGACTGGGATGAAATAAAAATAATGTATGAAGGACTTGGAAACAGAAAAAATACGGTTGAAAATGAAGGTCTTTCTTCAGAAGACAATAGAAAAATTGCCAGTCTAAAATTAAAATTTGCGCCAATGTATGCTTTAAAGAGAATGAGCGCAAAAACATCAGAAATGCAAGAAGCAAAACAATAAGAACCCTTTTTGGTTAGTTAATGTGAAAAATGACAGTCAGTAATGGCTGTCATTTTTTTTTGATATCCTATTTTGAGCCCTGAAGCTAATCATCATTTAATCCAATCCACCGCGCCTGTTTCCATCTCTTGGCGTTGGCCATTCCATTTGTTCTCCGGTTCTCGAATTGACTGGCAATATAATTTTTTCTCTTGAAGTTTTCTCTGGATCTTCGCTGGCCAAATAAGTCATAATGGCAATTAGTGCCACGTTATTCTTCAATTCATCAAACACAATCTTATCATAGGTATCCTTATTTGTATGCCATGTATAATTAAAATAAGACCAATTTAAAGAGCTCATCATAAATGCCGGCGCACTTTGGGAAACAAAAGATGAATGGTCGGAGCCGCCGCCTGAAGGCGATCCAGGATAGGTAGTTTGAATATGTTTTCTAATATTTTCAGGAACTTCACGCAACCAACGACCCAAAAAATCATAGGAATGCAAAAATCCTTGTCCGTTAATGCTCGTTACCCTACCCGTTCCGTTATCCTGATTAAAAACCGCCTGTATATTTTCTACGATAGCCGGATTGTCGTGAACAAATGCTCTAGAACCGTTTAAACCTTGCTCCTCACTTCCCCACAAACCCACAATAATGGTTCTTTTTGGATTGGGATAATATTTTTTCAAGATACGCGCTACTTCCATCATGGTAATGGTTCCTGTACCGTTATCTGTTGCACCACTGCCGCCATCCCAAGAGTCAAAATGGGCAGAAAGGATAATATATTCTTCAGGTTTTTCCGTTCCTTCTATACGTGCAATGGTATTAAAAGTAGGCATAATTCCCAATTCTTTGGATGCTGCCACTACCTTAATCTTTGGTTTTTTGCCATTTTCTGCAAGTCGGTAAACCAAACCGTAATCTTCCAATGAGATATCTACTGTGGGAATTTTTTTTACGCGAGCCCCAAATATTTTATTTACGCCAAAACCTTTGGACCAATTGGATTGAACAATACCAACACCACCTGCTTTTTCAAGCGCTTCATCAAGCGTTCTGGTATTGTACCCGCTCTTTAATAAATTATCATTCCAAGTGGTTGTTTGCGAAGTTCTGTCTGCTTTCATTTTTTCAAAAGATTCCGGGGTTGCAAATTCTTCCCAATTATAATCGGGTCTTCCCGTCTTTTGCGGGATTGAAACCATGACAAATTTCCCTTTTACTGATGGCAGCCATTTCGCAAAACTCAAAGAATCTTTTATACTTACAGGAAGCATAATTACTTCTGCGGTCACGCCGTTTTTTGGTGTTGAACCACTCCAGGCCAACTGCATTCCTTCCAATGATTTTATGCGGGGTTCAACCAAATCAATGTTTGAAATGCCGCGATCCCAACCACGCCAAACCCCATATTGCTGATTTGAGGCCGATATTCCCCAATCCATAAATTTTGTGACAGCCCAATCGTGTGCGGTTTTCATTTGAGTAGACCCAACCAATCTCGGACCTATTTCATCGAGCAGTTCATAACCAAGTTGTTCCAATTGAGAATTTTCATAAGTCTCCTTCATTACACTGTCGATAAAAACTTCTTTTTGTTGCGCAAAAACTGTGGAAGTGATAAAAATCAAGAAGACTAAAACAAATAAATTTAATTTTTTCATAATGTTGTATTTCAAATATTTTTTTAATTAATTATTAAATGGTCACAAAATTTTAACTTTTCACAAATTTGAAGAGAAACCGAATACTTTTGCTTCACTTTAAATTATGCAATAATTTTACGATAAATAGATGACTTTTTCAAAAAAAAATCTTCTTTTAACAAATAATGAGGCAGATCATATTAAAAAGAAAATAAGGATTGTTTATATTTTCTTGATCTCTTTTTTTAAATAAAGAAACAAAACAAAAAAACCAGGCAAATTGCCTGGTTTCCTTAGTAAATTAATTAGTATGTATTAGTAATTTTGCATTTTCTTAATCATTATTACAATTTTTAAATTTGTTAAATTAATCATATGCACTATCAAATATAAAGTATTTTATAATATAAATGTTCTTTATTGTAATGAATTTAATAAAGTAATAAGCTAATTTTAGGCAAATTAACTTTTATATTCAGCGTTTGAACGCACCTAAGCTAAAAATAATTCCACAAAAAAACAGGCAAATTGCCTGTTTTCTCTATATTAATTATGATAATTTTCTTAGGTTAATCTTTCCAAATTGGTAAGGTAAACTTAAACTCACTGCCTTCATTTACTTCGCTTTCCACCCAAATTTTACCGCTATGGTTTTCCACAAAATCTTTACATAAAATCAGTCCCAATCCCGAGCCCTGTTCATTTGAAGTTCCCAAAGTAGAACTTATTTCACTAATGTTGAAAATGTCAGCTATTTCAGCTTCTGTCATACCAATGCCATTATCCATAACCGTGACTTCAACTAAATCCTTTTTCAATGATGAGTAAATTTGAATTTCTCCTTTTGGCTGCGTAAATTTTATGGCATTTGAGACAAGATTTCTAAGAATGGTGTCCAACATATTCTCATCAGCATTCACATGAATATTTTTATCAACCTTGTTTAAAATCGAAATATCTTTATTGATGGCCTGAATTTCCAAAAATGAAATCACACCGGCAACTTGCTGCGCTAAATTTATATTTTTCGGATTAAATTTTAAATTACCTGATTGGGAACTGGCCCATATCAGTAAATTATCAAGTAAGCTTGAAACTTTCGCGGTTGATCCCTTAATTATTTTTAAAAATTTTAATCGTTTTACCGCATCATAGATTTCATTATTTTCAATCATAAGATCGGTAAAACCTGCTATTGAATTGAACGGATTTTTTAAATCGTGGGCAATAATCGAGAAAAATTTATCTTTGGTGCTATTTAATTGTATTAGCTTATCGCTTTGCTCGTCGATCTCATCCTTCATTTTGTTCACCTGATAATTTTTATACTCAAGTAAATTATAAGCTTTTTTCTTGGATGCGTTTTGCTGAATCAATAAAATAAGCAAAAAGGCAAAAATAACCATGGCAATAATTAAAAAATTGGTATATTTTCTTTCTTTCTCATAATTTAATTGCGCCTGTTCACTTGTTTTTGATAAATCAGTGATGGTATATTGCGATTTTTCTAATTCATTTAAGGTATTAAATAATTTAATCTTTTTTGCCCTGTCCATTTTCAACAAGCTATCCTTAATGGCGGTATATTGTTTTAATCGTTCCAAAGCCAAAACATTGTCACCTAAACCTTCGTAGGCTCTTGAAGCCTGCAATAAATTTTCCGACTTGTAGTCTAAATTGCCTATTAAATCCGCAATTGCATAACTTTCTCTTGCAGCATAAATTGCACTTTGATGATTTTTCCGTTTATTTTCAACATCAGCAATATTTAAAAGCACAATAGACTGCAAATCTCTTTCACCCAAACTATCGGCAATTTTCATTGCTTTGTCAAGATATTCCTTCGCTTCCTTAAATTGTTTTAAATTGATATAGCAATCTCCAATATTGTTATAATTGATGGCAATGCCATATTGATCATCCAATTCCTCTTCTATGGCAATAGATTTTTTATAAAAATCCAACCCTTCTTCTACTTTTCCATTGTCGGACATTGCGTTGGCAATGTTTGTATAAGAGCTTGAAATACCATATTTATTATCAAGTTTTTCATAAATTAACAACGCATCCCTAAAATATTTTTCAGCCAAGTCGTAATTTTCTTCATTGTAATAAAGATTGCCAATGTTGGTGTAATTTGAGGCAACGCCTTCTTCATCTAAAATTTCCTTGTGTAGGTTCAACGATTTCAAATAATTTTCAATAGCCCTGTCCTCAGCATATAAAGCTGAATAATTAATGCCCAGATTATTGTATGTACTGGCCATTCTCCGTTTATCCTTAAGTTTTTCGTAAATTACAAAAGCGGCTTGGTAATTTTTTATGGCATCTTTAAAGTTATCCATATTTTCATAAAAATAGCCAAATCTGGTATAGACTTGTGCAATTTTAGGCTGATGTAAAGATTTTTTTGCCAATTCCAAAGCTTTAGTTAAATGAACCGAGGTAGAATCTGGCTTGCCTTTCAAATATAAATTAGCAAGTTTTAAATGAATGGTTACTTTTGAAGTATCCACCATTTCTTGTTGAAGTTCCTTTTTCAATTTATTTATCTCGACGGTTTCCTGGGCCATTAAAAGCGAAGAAAACCCCAAATAAAATAAAATTATAAATCTATTTTTCATTTATTTTTTAATTGGGCACTATGAAAAAAAACATTTAATTTGTAGTCTAGCAATTGATTTTTAACAAATTATAATAAACAAATCTAAACTAATTTTTCCGATAGAAAAAATAGAATGGTTCTATATAGTATATAAAATACAACAAAAGGATATTAAATGGTATAATTATCCCAATTTTAGGGTACTTGCCCCCATTTTTAATTATATTTTTTTAAACATCATATAATGTTCCCCTACATGGGCAATATCAAATTTTTCACCAAAAGTTTGAAATCCTTGCTTAACATAAAAATCAACGGCAGCAATACGCGCATTGCACCATAAAAGATTGCAGTTAATTTCTTTTAAAATTTCAACTGCTTTTTGCAACATGAGTTTTCCTGCACCAAAACCCTGATATTCCACTAAAGTGGCCATTCCCCTGAGCTGGTATTGATTCCCTTTAAAATTCTTGTTGTCTGACTTCATATAACTGGAAACCGCAATGAGTTTATCATTTTTAAAAGCACCTAAATGAATGGTTTCTGAATCAAAATCTCCATTAAATTCGTAAGGCAAAGGAATATTTTTACGCAATACTTCCAACCTTATTGGAAACGTTTCTTTCGCTGAAATTTCTTTAATTTGTATCATTATTTTGGCTAAATTTTTTATTTATTGGATGATTAACATAATTTCGGAAACAATGCTTTTTTTGAAATTAATTTCCTACTATTGACAACCATGATGCTAATTTACTATTAATATGGAACATCTTGAAATTAAATTAATTGAGAAAGAAAATATAGTTACAATTTTGCCACTGCTGAGAGAATTGAACACAAATACACCCGAAAAAGTGCTAAAAGAACGCTTATTGGAAATGACAACACAGCATTATGAATGTGTTGGCGTGTTTTTAGATGATGAATTGGTTGGTATTAGCGGACTTTGGTTTTTAACACGTCACTACTGCGGAAAAACGGTTGAGCCTGATCATGTGGTGATTGGCAAAAATCACAGAAATAAAGGCTTGGGAAAAAAATTATTCGAATGGATTTACAATTACGCCCAAAGCATTGGCTATGAAGCCACTGAATTAAATACCTATATTGAAAATGAGAAATCGCACCGATTTTATGAAAATGAAGGTTATGAGAAAAAGGGTTTCCACTACATAAAAAAGTTTAAAAATTCATAAAAAACGTTTGTAAAAGTCTAAAAGGATTGTATATTTGCCAAGCATTTGCGAGAGTAGCTCAGTTGGTAGAGCTTCAGCCTTCCAAGCTGACTGTCGCCGGTTCGAGCCCGGTCTCTCGCTCAAAAAAAAGCCAAACTTTCGTTTGGCTTTTTTTTATAAAAATCTTTTTCCGAAAAGCAACAAAAGCACAATTGGAATTCCCAATAATATGACCACCATAGAACTTTCTAAAAATACTTCGGGATAAACCAACAACATCAACGCGTAACCGCCAACAGAACCTCCCAAATGCGCTGCATGACCAATGTTGCCCACTTTATTTTTCATTCCGTAAATAGAATACAGCAAATAACCGATACCAAAAATATAACCGGGAATTGGAATTGGCAACGGAAACATCATCAGTTTCATATCGGGATTCAGTAAAATTGCGGCATAAATAATACCCGCTACAGCTCCCGAAGCGCCAACAGCCGAATAATACAATTCCTTTTTATGGTAACTGAGCGTTAAAATACTTCCAGCAAGTAAACTGCCAAAATACAGAATCAAAAATTTTAAAACGCCGAGATTAAGGATAATTTGCGGAGCAAAAATATATAAAACATACATATTTAATATCAGATGCAGGTAATCCACGTGCAAAAATGCGGATGAAAACATTCTGATTTTCTCACCTCTTAAGATAGATCCGATCTGAAATTTATATTTATCAAAAAATAATTCGTCATTAAATCCTTTTATGGAAAACATCACATTGGCCGCAATTATGATCAACAGTACAATATCTATATTCATTCATCTAAATTTATAAATAGCGAAAGTATAAAAAATTGCCGAGCCCGTTTCTTTGTTTAGGCGCCAATCCCAAAATATTTGAATATTTAATACGATATTTGCATACTCATGGTGAATTTTATTGTTTACATATTGGTTTATCCTATCATTTGGCTCATATCCATGTTGCCATTTCGCATTTTATACGGCATTTCAGATGTTGTTTATTTGCTTGTATATTATGTAATTGGTTACCGGAAAAAAGTGGTTTTCAATAATTTAAAACTGGTATTTCCAGAAAAATCTGAAAAAGAAATCACTGAAATCAGCAAAAAGTTTTACCATCATTTTGCCGATGTTTTTATTGAAATGATAAAATTCTTCACGGTGCCAAAAGAAGAAGTTTTCAAAAGGTACAAATTCACCAATATTCAATTGTTTGAAGCATTGTATAAGGATGGTAAAAGTGTAATGCTAATGGGTCCGCACTATGCAAATTGGGAATGGATAATGAGTTTGGATGCTTTTGTAAAATATCGGGGATATGCGGCTTTCACCAAAGTGGCAAATCCTTATTTTAATGAAAAAATTTTAAAATCGAGGGCAAGATTTGGTACGCATTTAGTACAGACTTCAAAGATTATTACTGAAATAAAACACAACCACAAAAATAATATTCAGTCGATGTACGGCCTGCTGAGCGATCAATCACCACAATTGTCTAAAACATTTTACTGGCGTGAATTTTTTGGCGTAAAAGTCCCCATTCATACAGGTGCCGAAATGCTGGCAAAAAGATATGATATGAATATGGTTTATATTGAAACCAAAAAAATAAAACGGGGCTATTATGAAACTTCCTTCAGTTTAATCACCAATGAAGCCCAAAAATTCCCCGATTATGAATTGACCGATATTTTTTTAGAGAAAGTCGAAAAGCAAGTCCGCACCCAGCCAGCATATTATTTCTGGACACATAAACGCTTCAAGCACAAAGACAAAGCACCAAAATAATGAATAATTGATTGAATTATTAAGTCGTTTAATCAAATTATTTAGTCTTTGTTCTCTATTCTCTTCTCTTTCTTCTTTAATTAGCTAATAGCTTTAATTTCATTTATAAATCTGATAGCCAAATCATCGGCACTTTGTTGTGAAGTACTTTCCGTATAAATTCTGATAATAGGTTCTGTATTCGATTTTCTTAAATGCACCCATTCGGTTTCAAAATTAATTTTTACGCCGTCAACCGTAATCACGTCTTCATTTTTATAATTGGTTGCGATTGTGCTTAAAATGGCATCAACATTAATTTTTGGCGTTAATTCAATTTTATTTTTACTCATAAAATAAGCCGGATAGCTGTCGCGTAATTGTTTACACGAAACTTTTGAATTTGCCAAATGCGACAGAAACAACGCAACACCAACCAATGAATCTCTTCCATAATGCGATTCCGGATAAATAATGCCGCCATTTCCTTCTCCGCCAATCACCGCGTTAGTTGCTTTCATCAATTCCACCACATTTACTTCACCAACCGCACTTGCCTGATACTTGCCGCCATGTTTTAAAGTAACATCTCTTAAAGCTCTTGACGATGACAAATTGGAAACAGTATTTCCTTTTGTTTTGCCCAACACATAATCTGCACAGGCAACCAAGGTATATTCTTCGCCAAACATAGAACCGTCTTCACAAATAAGTGCCAATCTGTCTACATCGGGATCAACTACAATTCCCAAATCGGCTTTTTCTTTAACCACCAATGCTGATATATCGGTTAAATG
>JAWOHJ010000101.1:0-5480 GCA_046485225.1 Lutibacter sp.
AATATGTGGAAATGGCGCTTAAAGGAAAAGTAAATGGCAATTTAATTACCACAATCAACGAGTTGGGAAATAAAGTGGTTGGACTATCAGGCAAGGACGGACAAACAGTAATTGCCAAAAAGCGTTTACATCAGCATACAAAAAACGGAAGAACAGAAATGATAGATTTAGGTCAGGTTGGTGATGTCGAAAGTGTTGACACCTCCTTAATTGAATTGTTGCTGGAAAATGATTTTATTCCGGTAATCACTTGTATTGCTTCTGATAAAGATGGAATTGATTTTAATATTAATGGTGATCTATTTGCTGGTCATATCGCTGGTGCACTTTCAGCCGAACAATATATTATTTTAACGTATGTTGACGGATTAATGCTTGATAAGGACAATCCTTCTTCCTTAATCCATGAACTAAAAGTAACCGAAATAAATCACCTGAAAGAAATAAAATGCATTCATGGCGGAATGATCCCTAAAATGGATTCTTGTGAAATTGCCTTAAAAAAAGGAGCCAAGCTGGCGCGAATTATCAATGGAACTGTCCCAGAACAGATTTCAGCACTCTTTGAAAATCAAAAATTGGGAACCATCATTACTGCATAATTTTAAGAATTTATATTATGACACATAAAAGCAATAAAACATACGACGAACTTGATAAAAAGTACTATTTACAAACTTTTAAACGCTATCCTTTAACATTTGACCACGGAAAAGGTTCCCATATTTGGGATGTGGAAGGCAACCAATATATTGATATGTTGGGCGGTATTGCTGTTAACAGCGTTGGCCATTGTCACCCAAAAGTGGTAAAAGCAATACAGGATCAGGCAGCCAAATTGATTCATATTTCTAACTTTTATCTCAGTGAGCCACAAGTAATACTTTCGAAAAAATTGGTGGAATTGTCTGGTTTAGATCGCGTATTTTTTGCAAATAGCGGTGCGGAATCTGTTGAGGGCGCCATTAAAATAGCACGTAAATATGCGCATAGTATCGGACGCGGAGGAAACATCATTTCTTTTGAAAATTCTTTTCACGGACGCACATTGGCAACGATTGCCTCAGGTAAAAAAGCCTATCAAAAAGGATTTGAACCAATTCCGCAAGGATTTTTTCAAGTGCCTTTTAACAATATGGAAGCCATTAAAAAAGCTGCGGACAACAATACTGCAGCCATCATTATTGAACCAATACAAGGAGAAGGCGGCGTTAATGTTGCGGATAAAACTTTCTTAATAGCATTGAAAACTTTTTGTGACGTCCAAAATATTGTGTTGATATTCGATGAAATTCAGTGCGGAATAGGCCGAACAGGAAAAATGTTTGCCAAAGAACATTTTGGTGTTGAACCTGATATTATGACTTTGGCTAAAGCTTTAGGAAGCGGTGTTCCGATTGGCGCCATTCTTTCAAACGAAAAAGTGAGCTCGGCAATCGAATTTGGTGACCACGGAACAACTTTTGGAGGAAATCCTTTGGTGTGCGCTGCTTCATTGGCAACAATTGAAGTTATTGAATCGGAAAATTTAATGCAGCAGGCTGAGGAAAAAGGAAATTGGATCAAAGAGAAAATTGAGGCAATGAAAAATCCGGACATCATAGAAATTCGCGGCATAGGATTGATGATTGGCATAGAATTTAATTTTGAAACCAAACCATTGGTGCTGAAAATGCTTGAAAACGGCGTGTTGGCAAATGCCACTGCCGATAAGGTGTTACGTTTGGTGCCGCCATTAAACATCGGTTATGAAGATTTGGAAAAGGCGATGGAAGTATTAAAAAAATCATTAAAAGAATTGAAAGACCATGGATAAAAAGAAAATAGGAATTATTGGCGCAACGGGTTATACTGGATCGGAATTGGTACGTATTCTTACCAATCACCCAGCTATTGAAATCACCATGATTACTTCAGAAAGCAGGGCAGGAGAATTATTTTCTGATGTGCATCCTTTTTTACAGGGAATTGCCGACCAAAAATTGGTTTCGATTAATGATATTGATAATTATGAATTGGATTTGGTTTTTCTTGCTTTGCCGCACGGAATTTCTATGGATTTTGTGAAACGTTTTAAAAACAAATCTTTTAAAATCATTGATCTTTCCGGCGATTTTCGTTTGAGTTCTAAAGAAATTTATGAGGCATGGTATAAAATTGACCATATTTATCCCGAAGGAATAGAAAATGCCGTTTTTGGAAGTCCGGAATTGTATTTTGATAAAATTAAAAAAGCACATCTCATCGCGAATCCGGGTTGTTTCCCAACAACAGCTATTTTAGGCTTGGCACCTATGCTTAAAGCCAACATCATTGAAACAGAAAGCATTATAGTCGATTCAAAAACGGGTGTTACAGGAGCAGGAATTAAAGCTAAAAATGTAAACCTTTATTCGAATGTAAATGATAATTTTAAGGCATACGGACTTAAAAATCACCGACATACCATTGAAATTCAGGGAATTTTGGATGAGGTTTCAGGAAAAGAAACACTTATACAGTTCACGCCGCATTTATTGCCGGTAGATCGTGGTATTTTGTCCACCATTTATGCGCGTCCGACAGAGAAAATCAATGAAATAAAACTTAAGGAACTTTATTCGGCCTTTTATGCAAATGCACCATTTGTTAGGTTAAGAGATCAGGAGCCGGCTATTAAAGATGTTAGGGGAACCAATTATTGCGATTTATTTGTGACTTATGATGAACGAACCAATATGGTGATTGTGATCAGCGTAATTGACAATCTTATTAAAGGAGCGGCCGGACAGGCAATTCAAAATATGAACATTATGTTTGGATTTGAAGAAACAAGCGGGTTAAACTTAATTCCGTTAAATCCGTAAATTTTTACTTCAACAAAAATAACAATTATTAAATTTATTGAAATGATTAAAAATATAACAAACGTAAGGGGAATAACTTGTTGGGGAGCACACACCGGCGTTAAATCTATGCGCAGGGATTTGGCCATTATTTTCTCAAAAGTGCCGGCAAGCGCCGCCGCTGTATTTACACAAAACCAAGTTGTGGCAGCACCAGTTACCGTATCAAGAAAGCATATTGCCGACGGCAAAGCCCAAGCCATTGTGATTAATGCCGGAAATGCGAATGCAGCTACGGGGAAACAAGGGATGGAAGGTGCCGAAGCCATGACGCAATCGTTGGCTGAAGAATTAAAAATTGACAATGAATTGGTACTGGTGGCTTCCACAGGGATCATCGGCGTTAAATTTCCAACCACGGAAATAGTGAACGGCATTCGGGAAAACGCAAAAAATCTGACCAACAGGTCCAATGCAGGCTCTTTTGTTGCAAATGCTATTTTAACAACCGATACTTTTGCAAAGGAAGGTTTTGTGGAGTTTGAAGTTGATGGCCGTGAAATTAATATGGCAGGAATTGCCAAAGGTTCAGGAATGATTCATCCAAATATGGCCACCATGCTGGCTTTTATTGTTACGGATATTGACATTGAACCTAAGTTTTTAAAAACAATCGTAAAGGAAACGGTAGACAAATCATTCAATATGATTACGGTTGATGGTGATACCTCTACCAATGATATGGTTATTGTGTTGGCCAATGGTTTGGCGCAGAATGATATCATCAAATCGAAAAAAGACAAAGGCTATGTCGCCTTCAAAAAAAATTTGGAAGAAATGATGGTACATTTGGCCCAGCTTATCGTTTCAGACGGAGAAGGTGCCTCAAAGTTTATCGAGTATGAAATTATAAATGCGCCAACCGAAGAATATGCCAGAATTATGATCCGAAAAATTTCAGATTCTGCCCTTGTCAAAACAGCCATGTTTGGCCGCGATCCCAATTGGGGACGCATTATTAGTGCAGCAGGTAATGCCGGACTTCCTTTTGATTATGAAAAAATTGACCTTTA
The DNA here is from genome assembly GCA_046485225.1 of Lutibacter sp. GTDB lineage: Bacteria > Bacteroidota > Bacteroidia > Flavobacteriales > Flavobacteriaceae > Lutibacter. Next base: position 3,899 of record JAWOHJ010000101.1, read on the forward strand.
CATTGGTTCCGACAAAAAAACGATAAAGGTTCTGGAACAGGGAGTTCCTTTAGAATTCGATACCAACTATATCAAGAAATTATTAAGGGAATCGCACCTAAAAATTGTGCTGGATCTTCACAATGGAAAAGCCAAATCAAAAGGCTGGGGAACCGATTTAACTATGGATTATGTGCTGTTTAATTCTGTATATACCACGTAATCAAAGAATAATAGATACTTGACAGAAGTAAAAAGATAATTGAAATAAGATGATAAGCATAACTTGAGCCTGCCAACCTTTTTGGTGGGCGTTCCAGCCGAAAAGGCTGGCGGGTTTTTCGTTCTAAACTTTTTTCGCTGAAATGGCGCAAAAAGGTTTTCCACTGCAACCCCTAACGCAAATTGGATTTCAAATTTAAATTTTCAAAATTTTAACATTTAACTTTTAATTTATAATAACAGATTTCATGAGCAATCAGAAAAAAATACTGATAGAACAACTTGACCATAAGCTTAAGCCTTTCCATGAAATAAAAAACATTGAATTTCCCGAACGCGGATGGGTCTATACCATCAGAACCGCCCTGAATATGACTTTACAGCAGCTTGGACACAAATTAAAAATTTCAACGCAAGGCGTTAAAGACATACAAAAAAGAGAATTATCGGGTTCAATTTCGATAAAATCACTTAAGGAAGTAGGGAAAGCATTGGATATGCAATTTGTTTACGGTTTTGTTTCAAACCATAATTCCATAGAAAAATTTATTGAATTAAAATCCAGGGAATTGGCAAAAAAAATGGTGCTTCAAAATTTGAATACAACTGATGAAAATAGCAGATTAACTGAAGATGAGTTGCATCATGAAATTGAACATTTTGTCAGGGAAATTCAAAATGAAATCCCTAAATCATTGTGGGATTAAAAGTTAAACAACTCTTTATTTTTAATACTGGATTGAATAATATTGAGTCTAAACATTAACTTTTCGGTCAAAAAACTTATCCTTATCTTTGCAAACTAAAATGAATAATAAATGAAACGCGTAATTGTCGGACTTTCGGGTGGTGTGGATAGCAGTGTGGCGGCCTATTTGTTAAAGGAACAGGGCTATGAGGTGATTGGTTTGTTTATGAAAAACTGGCACGATGATTCCGTAACCATTTCCAATGAATGTCCTTGGCTGGAAGACAGCAACGATGCCATGTTGGTGGCCGATAAATTGGGGATTCCGTTTCAGGTGGTAGATTTAAGCGAAGAGTACAAAGAACGTATTGTGGATTATATGTTCAAAGAATATGAATTGGGGCGCACGCCGAATCCGGATGTGTTGTGCAACAGGGAAATTAAATTTGATGCTTTTTTGAAAATTGCCTTGGAACTGGGCGCCGATTATGTGGCAACCGGACATTATTGCCGAAAAGGTGAGGAGCTAATCAATGGAGAAACTGTCTATAAATTGCTGGCCGGCAAGGATAAAAATAAAGACCAATCCTATTTTTTATGTCAATTATCACAAGAACAATTGTCGAAAGCCTTATTTCCGATTGGGGGTCAATAGAGATAGTCTGTGTAACCGGAGTTGAATTGCCGCAGTCA
>JAWOHJ010000129.1:0-13108 GCA_046485225.1 Lutibacter sp.
GTCATAGATCGCGGCGTCGCCGTGGGGATGGTACTTTCCCATCACGTCGCCGACGATGCGCGCCGACTTCTTGTAGGTCCATTTTATTGTGGATACTTCGCCTTTTGGAGAAGATGAGGATTTAACTGAAAAAGAGTCAGAATATTTAAGCAAATTCAAAAAAGTTTTTATCAATGCAAAAATTCTTAAAGAAGAAGGCGATGAATGGGCTTTTAATGAAGGATGCTTAAGCATTCCGGGCATTACAGAAGATGTTTTCAGACATGAAAAAATTACCGTTGAATATTTTGATGAAAATTTCGAAAAACATACCGAAGTCATTGACGGTATGGCGGCCAGAGTGATACAACATGAATATGATCACATAGAAGGTGTGCTGTTTATTGATAAAATTGCCTCGTTAACAAGAAGACTGATTAAAAAAAGACTGGAAAATATTTCAAAAGGACTTGTTGACACCGATTACAAAATGAAATTTCCTTTTTTGAAAAAAAGATAAGGCCCCCTGGGGAATAGATAGTTAAAGGTTAAAGCAAAATTATTAAACCTGTAATCACTATATAAATAATAAAGACAAAATATTTAAAATATATCATAAAAATAAAAGAATGGAATTAAAAGACATTGTAGCCATCAACGGAAAACCAGGATTGTATGAAATTAAAGCGCAATCAAAAGGAGGAATCATTGTGGAATCATTAATTGACTCAAAAAGAATTCCCATCACCGTAACGCACAATATTAGTGCCCTGAATGAAATTGCCATTTATACCTACGAAGAAGAAATTCCGTTACGCATTGTTTTAAAATCAATTGGCGAAAAAGAAAACGGAAAAGAAGCCTTAAGCCATAAAGAAAACGATAAAGTATTGACTTCCTATTTCAGAGAAGTTTTACCAAATTTTGATGAAGAACGTGTTTACACCTCCAACATTAAAAAAATAGTGCAGTGGTATAATTTATTGGCTTCCAAAAACTTTGATTTTGCTGCCATTAAAGAAGTGGAAGAAGAAACCAAAGAAGCTTAATTGATGCATACACGGGAACAACAACTCCAAGCATTTGGCCGATTGCTGGACATTATGGACGAGTTGCGCTTAAAATGCCCGTGGGACAAAAAACAAACGTTTGAATCGCTTCGGCACCTGACCATAGAGGAAACTTATGAATTGGGTGATGCCATTCTGGACAATGACCTTCAAGAAATTAAAAAAGAACTGGGCGATTTATTGCTTCATCTGGTTTTTTATGCAAAAATTGGTTCTGAAACCAACGATTTTGACATTGCGGATGTCGCCGATTCAATTTCCGAAAAACTGATTCACCGCCACCCGCACATTTATGGAGATGTAGTAGTGAAAGATGATGAAGAAGTGAAACAAAACTGGGAAAAATTAAAACTTCAGGAAGGAAAGACATCTGTTTTGGAAGGCGTTCCAAAAGCGCTTCCCGCGATGGTAAAAGCCAGCAGAATTCAGGAAAAAGTTGCCGGAGTCGGATTTGACTGGGAAAAACCAGAACAGGTTTGGGAAAAAGTTCAGGAAGAACTGAATGAATTAAATGCCGAACTTGTTAAAGGAAATACCGATGCTATAGAATCAGAATTTGGAGATGTTCTGTTTTCCCTGATCAACTACGCGCGTTTTATCAAAGTCAATCCGGAAAATGCACTGGAACGCACCAATAAAAAATTTATCGGCCGCTTTCAGTTTTTGGAAAACGAAGCCAAAAAACTTAACAAATCATTACACGACATGTCGCTTACCGAAATGGACGTATTTTGGAACGAAGCCAAAAAATTGGATAAATAGCCAAATTTTTCTCAAAATTTGCTACATTGGTATTTCAATTTAGTCAAATGGAAAAAATACTCATTATAACAGGTGGCAGCAAGGGTTTAGGCCTTGGCCTGGCAAAAGAATATCATAAAAACGGCTACAGGGTCATTTCAATTTCAAGAAGCAAAGCGGAAAAATTATATTTTGAAGAGCAATACCAATGCGATTTAAGCAAAAGCGAAACCATTGAAAGCGTCCTCGCAGAAATATTCTCGCATCTCGACAAAAATAACACGCAACAGTTAACGCTCATCAACAATGCAGGAGATTTGGGGACCGTAAACACCCTTGAAAATTTGACGCCTGCAGAAATCAGCTATACCATTCAGGTAAATTTGACTGCACCTATGATTTTAAGTTCCCAGTTTATTAAATTATCGCAAGACTGGAACTGCAAAAAACAAATTTTAAATATTTCATCTGGCGCCGCCGTAAATCCGTATGAAAGCTGGGTGATGTATTGCGCCTCAAAAGCCGGATTGGATATGATGACCAAGGTGATTTCAAAAGAACAAAAAGAATTGGCAAACGGGGTTGACATCATTTCCATTTATCCTGGAATTGTCGATACCAATATGCAGAAAAAAATAAGAAATACGCCAAAAAAACATTTTAAAGCCGTGCAGCGGTTCATAGATTTCTTTGAACATGGAGAATTATTTTCTCCGGAACAGGTTGCTGAAAAAGTTTATCATTTGGATATTAAAGGCGAGTTAAAAAACGGACACATTTTAGATATCAGAAATGTATAAAAAAAGGCTGTCATAAATTTATGACAGCCTTTTTTTATGATATAATTTGCAGAAATTTAGGTGGTTGGTTTAACAATCGGTGTGATTGTCAAATTTTTTGCATTCTTAACTTTTTCGTTAGTTAAGGCAATTTCAATCACTTCTTTCATCGTATTCACATAATGAAATTTCAAGCCTTTTAAATACGATTCCTTAATTTCTTCGATATCTTTTTTATTATCTGAGCAAAGAACAATTTCCTTGATATTGGCGCGTTTTGCAGCCAGTATTTTTTCCTTAAGTCCTCCTACCGGCAATACTTTTCCACGCAACGTTATTTCACCGGTCATTGCCAATTTGGCTTTCACCCTGCGTTGTGTAAATACGGAAACTATAGAAGTCAGCAAAGCAACCCCGGCGCTTGGTCCGTCTTTTGGGGTAGCACCTTCCGGTACGTGAATATGTATTTTATATTCATCCAGCACCTTCGGATCAATACCAAAATCACTGGCATTTGCCCTGATATATTCCATCGCAATGGTTGCCGATTCTTTCATCACATCGCCCAACATTCCGGTAATGGTAAGGCCTTTTCCTTTTGAAATGATGGATTCAATAAACAAAATATCACCTCCAACACTTGTCCACGCCAAGCCCGTTACAACGCCCGCAATCTCATTGGTTTCATATTTATCGCGTTCCAAATGAGAAGTTCCTAATACTTTTTCAACAATTTCTGTGGTAATTTTCACCACATACTCTTCTTCCATGGCGATGGATTTAGCCGCATAACGTACAATTTTTGCAATTTGTTTTTCCAATCCCCTTACACCTGATTCGCGGGTATACGCTTCCACAATTTTTTCCAACTGTTTTTTGCCAATCTGCAAATGCGCACTAGTCAATCCGTGTTCTTTTAATTGTTTTGGCAACAAATGACGTTTGGCGATTTCCATTTTTTCTTCCGTCGTGTAGCCAGAAACATTGATAATTTCCATTCGGTCGCGCAAAGCCCAAGGAATGGTAGATAAACTGTTTGCCGTGGCAATAAACAACACTTTTGAAAGGTCGTAGTCCAGCTCTAAATAATTGTCGTAGAATGTGGTGTTTTGTTCAGGATCCAATACTTCCAACATGGCAGAAGACGGATCTCCGTTATGGCTTGATGAACCCATTTTGTCGATTTCATCCAACACAAAAACCGGATTTGAAGTGCCTGCCTTTTTCATATCTTTAATGATACGGCCAGGCATAGCGCCAATATACGTTTTTCTATGGCCTCTAATTTCTGCTTCATCGCGCAAACCGCCCAAAGACATACGAATATATTTTCTGCCAAGCGCTTCAGCAACCGATTTTCCCAAAGAAGTTTTTCCGACTCCCGGAGGACCGTACAAACAAATAATCGGGGATTTCATATCGCCTCTCAATTTCAACACCGCCAAATGCTCGATGATGCGATCTTTTACTTTTTCCAGTCCGAAATGGTCTCGGTCTAGTATTCTTTGTGCACGTTTTAAATCGAATTTGTCTTCGGAAAATTCGTTCCAAGGCAATTCCAGCAACAGGTCCAAATAATTTCGCTGTACAGAGTATTCCGCTACCTGCGGATTCATGCGTTGCAAACGGCCCAATTCTTTCTCAAATGTTTCTTTTACTTCATCGTTCCATTTCTTCGTTTTCGCTCTGTCGCGCATTTCTTCCAATTCTTCATCGTAAGAAACACCGCCCAATTCTTCCTGGATTGTTTTTAATTGCTGATTTAAGTAATATTCACGTTGTTGCTGATCCATATCAGAACGTGTTTTAGACTGAATGTCGTTGCGCAAAGCCAGTCGCTGCAATTCAATATCCATCTTTTTTAAGGTCAGCAATGCCCTTTCTTTTAAGTTATCGGATTGCAATAATTCTTGCTTCTCCTCCACTTTCAAATTCATATTTGAAGAAACAAAATTGATTAAAAACGGATTGCTCTCAATGTTTTTAATGGCGAAAGTGGCTTCGGAAGGCAAGTTCGGATTCTCTTTAATGATGCGAACCGCCATTTCTTTAATGGAATCGATAATGGCTTCAAATTCGGGTTCTTTTTCCTCGGAACGATCTTCAATACGTCCTTTGGTGGTTGCCTGCATATAAGGTTTTTCCTGCACAAAGGCGTCAATTTCAAACCGCTTTTTGCCTTGAATAATCACTGTTGTATTTCCGTCGGGCATTTTCAACATTCGTAAAATACGCGCAACAGTACCCACTTTATAAATATCGTTGGTAGTTGGATCTTCAATGCTTTCATCTTTTTGGGCAACAACACCAATAATTTTGTTTCCTTTATAGGCTTCTTCGATCAAACGAATTGATTTATCGCGGCCGGCGGTAATTGGAATTACAACACCAGGAAACAACACCGTATTTCGCAAAGGCAATATGGGCAATACAGATGGAATGGCCTCATTATTTATTTCTTCTTCATCTTCCGGAGTCATCAATGGTATCAAATCAGCATCCTCATCTAACATATGCTGTAATGACAGATTGTCCAGTTTAAAAATTTTCGATTTACTCATAGTATTTTATTGGGTCATTTTGTCATTAATAATTTCCTGACTTAAAAAATGATTCATGCAAAATTAATTTATTTTTCTGGTTATCAATAATTTATATAGATAACAATAATATTATCTCCTAATAAATGCCAATTGTTATGCCAAAAAACCTATTCGACCTGATTATTTTTTTAGTAATTTTAAATAAACATTATTCTCCGGTTAAATTTTTCAGCATAATTCTAATAAGTACAGCAATTTGTAGCTAATTATTTTGGGCGTTACCCGCCAGCTGGCGGGTCGGGCTTTTCGTTACAATCTTTTATTGCGAAATGGCAATAAAAGTATTTTCACTTTAATCCCTAACGCAGATTGAATTACGATCTCTGATTTTTGATTTACGATTTTTATAGTTTTTTACTTGGGTTTTATCATAAAATACGCAAATGCAGCAGCAACTGGAACTTGACCAATTTTTCAATACAAACAGATCTCATTTGGATTGCGATTTATTAAATGTAATGAATTTTTATCCTATTTATTGCCTGTTTTTTAGAATCTCAATTTGTAATTCCATCTGTGTTAGGGATTGAACGAAAATCCTTTTTTGATTCGCCTTTTGGCGAAGTAAAAAAGATTGAAGTGAAAGCCTGACCGCATTTTAGGCGGATTTCTCCGCCTAAAATGCGGTAACACCCAAATTTTTACCTAATTTTAAATAAAAGTGTAACACTTTAAAAATAACGCAGTCTTTTTAATAGAAATCAATTTTGAACGTGGCGAATCAAGATATTAACCAACTTATGGAAGGATGCAAAAAAGGCAATGCCAAAGCCCAATTTGCGGTTTATAAACTTTACTATAAAGCGATGTATAATACGGCTTTTAGAATTGTGAACGATCCATTTGAAGCGGAAGATGTGATGCAGGAATCGTTTTTAGCGGCTTTTACAAAATTAGATTCCTTTAGCGAACAGGTAACTTTTGGCGCCTGGTTAAAAAAAATAGTGATTAACAACAGCATCACCGCATTAAGAAAGAAAAATAAATTTGAAACGGTTCCGCTTGAAAAAGTTACCATAAAGGATGTTGAAGAAGACAGTTATGACTGTGCCGAACTGAATGTTAGCGATATTTTAAATAAACTGGCAACGCTAAAAAATAATTACAAAGTGGCCCTGACTTTAAATTTGATTGAAGGGTACGATTGTGAAGAAATTGCCCAAATTATGGACATTAGTTATGAAAATACCCGAACCACCATTTCAAGGGCAAAAAATAAATTAAGACAACTTTTATCTGAAAGTTATGCGAGATAATCTAGAAAAAGTATTTAAAGAATTTGAAAATCAGTTTGATGTGAATGAGCCAAATGAAGGGCATTTCAGCAGGTTTGAAGCAAAATTGAACAAAGGCAGAAAGCCAAATATTCTTTTAAAACTTTGGCCTATCATTGCTATTGCGGCTTCCGTAATTTTGATTTTTGGTGTTTGGCTGGGTTCATCATTTTCAACACAGGGAATGGAACTGTCGAAAGTCTCATCAGAAATGGGAGAAACCCAAAATTACTTTGTTTCGACCATTGAAAAGGAACTTGCAACCATTGAAAAAGAAAGAGATCCTTATACTGAAAAAATAATAAATGATGGATTACAACAATTAAATAAACTGGAAAAACAATATCAGTCACTCACTTTTGAGCTCATAGAAAGTACGGAAGACAAAAGAATTATTTACGCAATGATTGCAAATTTTCAACAGCGCATTGAAGTTTTGCAAAGCTTATTGACACAAATAGAGCATGTTAAACAATTAAAAATACAAAACAATGAAAAATTCAGCTAAACTTATACTTATTTTTTTACTATTACCGTTGGCCATTTTTGCCACGGAAAAGAAAGGAAAATACACCAAAAATAAAACGATTTCCAAAGAGTTTAAAGTAAGCAAAGATGCCACTTTAAACGTGTCAAACAAGTACGGGAATATTGATATTGTCACCTGGAACGGAAACAACATAGAAGTTGTTGTAAAAATTACAACCAGTGGTGATGATGAGGACAAAGTTAAAAAACGTTTGGAGGAAATAAATGTTGAATTTGATGCAAATTCCACGTATGTTTCCGCAAAAACAATGATAGAGAAAAGTTCGGCTTCGTGGAGTTGGTGGGGCAACAAAAATAATGTGAACATGGAAATCAATTACCAGATTAAAATGCCTGTAACCAATAATGTGAATTTAAGCAATGATTACGGCGGAATTAACCTCAACAAACTGGAAGGGAAAGCCACCATTAATTGCGATTACGGCAAATTAAATATAGGGGAATTGTTAAATGCTTCAAACAGCATTAATATCGATTACACCAACAATTCAACTATTTCTTATATGAAAAATGGTACCGTAAATGCCGATTATTCCACGCTCAGAATTGATAAGGCAGGCAATATTGAATTAAATGCCGACTATTCTCACATCGCTTTTGGAGCAGTGAATCGTTTAAATTATTCCTGTGATTACGGAAGTTTAAAAATTGGCAATGCCGAAAATATGAATGGAACAAGCGATTATATGAATTTAACCGTTGAAAAATTGCTTGAATCCGGCACATTTAATTTGGATTACGGATCTTTAAAAGTTCAAGAACTGGGTCAACGTTTGAGAAAATTAAACATTCAATCGTCTTATACCCACGTAAAACTTGGTTTGCATCCGAGTGTATCATTTGACATTACAGCTACCTTAAGTTATAGCGGATTTAAACACGGAAATCGTTTTACATTCAACAAGGAAATTGAAAAGCCCACTTCAAAATATTACGAGGGATATTACAATTCACCAAATTCAGGCAACCAAATTTCAATAAAATCGAGTTACGGAAGCATTTCTTTTAACAACAATTAAAAAACATGATGAAAACATTGTTATCAGGAAATACTGAATTTAAGTCTGCAGGATCCGAATCGCTTCGAAAGAAAAGTTAATTCCTATAAAACAAGCATAAAAAAACGTTGCAATTGCGACGTTTTTTTATGAGATTATTCCACTTCAATCTGATATTTTCCCAACAAACCGGGCAAGCCCTGCAAAGAAAATCTGGCTTTTTTCATCCGATTTATTTCCGGGTCAATACTGTAATTATTGGAAGTTCTGAAATCGGCTTTTTCCAAAATTGAAGTCTTGAATATGCTTCCGATTAAATCACAACTGTTAAATACGGCATTGGACAAATCGGTTTCTGAAAAATCAACTTCATCAAGTTTGCATTTGTTGAATTTGGTATTTTTGAGTTTAAGTTTATAAAAGGAAACGATGTTTAAATGACATTCTTCAAAACGAAGCGACAATAAAAAAGGATTACAATCATTAAACTGAAGTCCCAATAATTTGCAATTTTTGAAAACTACAGTTCTAAAAGACGTGTTTTTAAAATCGGTATTGCTGAAATTGCAATTCACAAATTCACAATCTGAAAAAGTAATTTCGGAAACATTCGCGTTCAAGAACAGGCAGTTTTTAAAAGTGCAATCGTCATATTCTCCCTTTGCCAAGGTTGCTTTTGAACAATCGATTTTTTCGAAAACTTCATTTTCAACGAACACGCTCATCATTTTTTAGCGTCAACCTTTTTAGTTTCATTCGTTTTACGAAACATAAAATACAGACCAATCAAAATAAGCGGAATACTTAAAACCTGTCCGGTATTTAATCCGAACATCCAATTTTCACCACCTTCAACCTGTTTTTCCTTGAAAAACTCCACAAAAAGCCGAACCGACCACAGCAAGGCAAAAAACAATCCGAAAAGATACCCGGATTTCTTCATTTTATCAGTTTTCCAGTAGATGAACCACAACAGGATAAATACCAATAGATACCCAAATGCTTCATACAATTGTGACGGATGGCGCGGAAAATCTTCCCCTAATTTTCTAAATATAAATCCGTAATCAGAATTTGTTGGTTTTCCGATAATTTCAGAGTTCATCAAATTCCCCAATCTAATGAAAACGCCTGCAATTGCAACTGGGATGACAATTCTGTCCAAAATAAACAGGATTGGTTTTTTTAACACATTTTTGCTGTAAAAATACATGGCGGTAATAATCCCGATGGCAGCGCCGTGACTTGCCAAGCCTGCGTACCCCGTAAATTCAAATTTTGGCGAAAAACGGAACGGAAGCAATACTTCCAAAGGTTTTTTGAAGAAAAACTCAGGTTCATAGAACAGAAAATGCCCAATTCTTGCTCCCAATAGCGTTGCAATGATGGTGTAAATAAACAATGAATCCAGTTTTTCAATAGGAATATTGTCATTAATGAACATCTTTTTCATCAAGTAAAGACCTAACATAAAGGCAATTACAAACATTAAACTGTAATACCGAACGGCAAATGAGCCAATTTTAAAAATTTCCGGTGAAGGATTCCAATCTATTTGAAGTAGTATCATATTTGTTTAGTTGTTTATTCGTTTAATCGTTTAACTGTTTCCCTTCGACTATGCTCTGTGTGACGATTTGTTTAATTGTTGATTTGTTCAGTCGTTTATTTGTAAAACTTTTAACTTTCAGCTTTGAGCCTTGACCTTTTTCTATGGAACCGGATCGTGCCCATGCCCGCCCCAAGGATTGCAGCTCGCTATTCTTTTTATCGACAACCAGCCTCCTTTAAAAACCCCATGCTTTTTTAGCGCTTCCACCGTGTATTGCGAACAGGTTGGCGAATATCGACAACTCGATGGCAAATAAGGCGAAATTGCTGCCTGATAAAACCGCACCAGCCAAATAAATGGAATTGCCAATATTTTGGTGATTTCCTTCAATTAATTTATAGAAAATGTGGTTCCTTCTTTTCCGTCTTTTAACTGGATTCCCAACACGGCAAGTTCATCACGAATTTTATCGGAAAGCGCCCAATCCCTGTTGTCACGAGCTTCTTTACGCATCTTAATCAGCATTTCAACAACACCGTTTAATTTTTCTGAAGCATTTTCTTCCAACTCATTTTTCAATCCCAGAACATCAAAAACAAAAGTGTTCATCGTATTTTTTAGTTCCTCAAAATCGGCTGCGGAAATGGTTTCCTTTTTTTCAAGCAATAAATTTACGTATTTTACCGCTTCAAATAAATTGGCAATCAACACCGGACTGTTAAAATCATCGTTCATGGCGTCGTAACATCTTTGTTTCCATTCGCCAATGTTGATAGAGGATTCTTTTTCCGCTTCAATTTTGCTAAAGTTGTTTAAAGCTTCCATCAACTTAATATAGCCTTTTTCGGCAGCTTCCAATGCATCGCTGGAAAAATCCAACACGCTGCGATAATGTGCCTGCATCATAAAAAATCTCGTGGCGCTTGGCGAAAATGCCTTGCTTAAGATGGTGTTTTCACCTGTAAAAATTTCATTGGGCAAAATATAATTACCTGTCGATTTTGCCATTTTTTGTCCGTTCAAAATCAGCATATTCGCGTGCATCCAATAATTCACCGGATTAACCTTATTTTTTACTTTTGATTGCGCAATTTCACATTCGTGATGCGGAAATTTTAAATCCATTCCGCCACCGTGAATATCAAATGTTTCGCCCAAATATTTTGTGCTCATAGCGGTACATTCCAAATGCCAGCCGGGAAAACCTTCTCCCCAAGGCGAAGGCCAGCGCATAATATGTTTTTCTTCGGCTCTTTTCCAAAGGGCAAAATCCTGCGGATTCTTCTTTTCCGATTGTCCGTCCAACTCACGTGTATTGTGAATGGAATCTTCTATATTTCTGCCGGAAAGAATTCCGTAATGTTCTGTTTCATTGTATTTTAACACATCGAAATATACCGACCCATTTATTTCATAGGCCATTCCTTTGCTTAAAATATCTTTAATAATTTCAATTTGCTCCACAATATGTCCGGTTGCAGTAGGCTCAATACTTGGCGGCAAGTTGTTTACTTTTTGAAGCGTTTCGTGAAAATCAACCGTGTAACGCTGCACCACTTCCATCGGCTCAATTTTTTCCAGCCGCGCTTTTTTGGCAATCCGGTCTTCGCCTTCATCGGCATCATTTTCCAAATGCCCGGCATCGGTGATATTGCGCACGTAGCGCACTTTATAGCCCAACTGCTTTAAATAACGGAACACCAAATCAAACGACATAAAAGTCCGCACATTTCCCAAGTGCACATTGCTGTAAACCGTTGGTCCGCACACGTACATCCCAACATTTCCATCAACAATGGGTTTGAAAATTTCTTTAGATTTACTTAAAGAATTGTATATTTTGAGCTGATTTGTTTTGAATAATTCCATTAAAAATCCCTTAATTTAAAAGCGTAAATATACTAAAATTCCTGAACGCAAACTGAATGGATGATGAATATTGGCTAAATTTCAATTTGAACCGCAAATAAAATAATCACTATTTTGGCATTACCGCAAGGGTCAGGCTTTCCGCTTCAATCTTTATTTCGAAAAAACCTCAAAAAAGGATTTTCACGCCAAACATGGTTCACTGAACTCCTAAAAAATTAATAAGAGGTGAAGTAATCCTTAATGCAAAAGGCGACACTCCTCATAATTTAGTCAAACAATTAAGTAAAACATTATTGGCCGTGTAATCATTTTATCTTAATAAATAAATTAAATTTACGGCGAATATTGATCACAATAGTTAACTGATCTATTAAGCAGAACGCCTTCATGTACAATTTGTCCACCGTAAAAAATAATGTTTGCATCATCATTCCCTGCTACAATGAAGAAAAAGGCTTGGCGGTGCAGGAATACAGCCATTTTATTGAAGAAAACCCGACTGTTCTAGTCTGTTTTGTCAACGATGGTTCTTCAGACAATACGCTGACTATTCTTGAAGGCCTGAAATCTCGTTTTCCAAAACAGGTGATTGTGCATTCCTACATTAAAAATATGGGAAAAGCCGAAGCCATCAGAAGTGGTTTTCACTATTGCAATTACCATCACAATTTAGATTATATTGCCTATTTGGATGCCGATTTAGCAACTTCGCTGGAAGAGTGTTTGGCAATGACCAGCTTTTTAAATACCAACATAAATTTCGTTTTTGGTTCAAGAATACAAAGAATAGGCGCTGTAATTGAAAGAAATCAGTATAGGTTTTTTGTCGGCAGAATTATCGCCACCGTGATATCTTATATTTTGAAATTAAATGTTTACGATACGCAATGCGGTTGTAAAATATTTTCAAAAGAATTGGCTTCAGCAGTTTTTAAAGACGCTTTCGTATCAAAATGGCTATTTGATGTAGAGATTTTTGACAGAACCATCAAATTTTACGGCCGAGATAACGTGTTGGAAAAAATGCTTGAAGTGCCATTGTTAAGATGGGTAGACAGAGGAGATTCAAAAGTAAAAGTCTCTTATTTTATTAAATTATGGATTGATTTATACAGAATCCATAAAATTGTCAATTCAAAAAAATAATTCAGAAATCAAACAAAAGCTTCTAAAATGGACTTAAAAAACTATAAAAATACCTCGTTTTATCTGTTTATTTCTGTGCTTGTCATCGTATTATTCCGACTAATCCTTACGGCTGCAATTCCGCTATTAGACAAAACAGAATCACGCTATGGCGAAATTGCCAGAATTATGTATGAAACCAAAAACTGGGTGGTGCCGCAAATTGATTACGGCACTCCGTTTTGGGCAAAACCGCCATTATCAACCTGGCTTTCTGCTATAAGTTTTGAAACTTTTGGCGTAAGCGAAATATCGGCGCGATTTCCTTCCTTTTTATTGGCAATTATATTGTTGATTCTCATTGGTAAACTGGCAAAAAAAGAAGGTGTATCCATTTATTTGCCTGCTTTCATTTTGTTAACCATGCCCGAATTTTTAATTCACACAGGCGTTGTCTCCACCGATAGCGCTTTGGCTTTTAGCATTGTGCTGATTATGATTTCCTTTTGGAAAGCCATGCAAAATGAAAAATATTCATTTTGGAATTACTTGTTTTTTATTGCGCT
>JAWOHJ010000256.1:0-6209 GCA_046485225.1 Lutibacter sp.
ATTGGGGTATAATGATTTGGGTGGAATATTTTGTAAAGAAAATATTAATGGTACCGTGCGATACAATGCAATGAGCTGTGGTTTTGGCGCCTTGGGAGATGATTTGTCGGCTATGGAATTAAACCCTGCCGGAGCTGCTGTGTTTTTGAAAAGCGAATTTGCCATTTCATTAAACAACAGAAACGTCAAAACAATGGCTGGTTTTTATGGAAACAATTCCCAATTTGAAAATGATTTCACAAATATATCCCAAGCAGGCGGTGTATTTGTTTTTAGAGGTTACGGCAATAATTCCCAATGGAGCAATATCGCTTTAGGTTTTAACTACAGCATTGCCAATGATTTTGAAAATTTTTGGATTGCTGAAGGAAATAGTGGTTATGCGCCATTAACAGATTTTTACGATAATGACCCAGTTGTTTATGTAAATGCTGAAAATCAATATTTTGAAAATTTTACGGATGGAAAAAATAGTAAATATTCATTTACGTTTGCCGCACAACACAACGATAACTTATATCTTGGTGCTGCTATAAATACCTATGATATTGAATATTTTCAAAGAACACTAACAGAAGAATATAACAATGATGGTGATGGAAACACATTAGATGTGTCTTCGCGACAAGAATTATTAACTTATGGTAATGGTGTATCTTTTAATTTTGGCGCAATTTTAAAACCAAGCGAAAATTTACGATTGGGATTGGCGTATCAATCACCGGTTTGGTATACGCTTTCTGAAGATTTTGTGGAATATGACGAGGATGTATATATGAATAATCTGCTGTTCACTACAGAATATTCAGGGATAAATGCATTTGATTATAAAGTGAGAACACCAAGTAAATTAACAGCAAGTTTCGCCTATATTTTTAGTGGAAACGGACTTGTAAGTGCGGATTACAGTATAAAAAATTACAGTAACATTAAATTAAGCAATGATGATTTTATTGATGAAAATCAAGCATTTAAGTCTGATTTGGAAAGCGTTGGCGAGTTGCGATTAGGAACAGAATGGCGATTTGATAATTTCTCGGTAAGAGGTGGTTACCACTATGAAAACAACCCATATAAAAGTGCTGTAAGTTCTGACAATTTACAAGGATATTCATTCGGTGCTGGTTATAAATTTAGAGGCGGAAAATTTGATTTGGCTTACCAAAAATCAGGTAATACGGCACCCTATAATTTTTATCCTCAAAGCAATGATGTTGATTCAGCTGAGTTAGATTTTGATATTTCAACATTTACGGCAACATTGGTGTTGAATCTTTAAACAACGAATTATAACACAATAAAAACGTCTCAGCCTTGAGGCGTTTTTTTATTTTTAAGCAAGTACATGAATTATGTTTTATGTATTTTTGTACAAACTAAAAAAAATGAAAAACAGAACGCTTAATATAGAAAAAACAAATATTCCAGCGATAATAAAACTTACTTCAAGCGATATTTTGGCAAGTGGCAGTCACCAATATAACAATATTGATGAAGCTAAAAATTCACCTTTGGCGCAGCAATTATTCCAATTACCATTTGTAAAACGTGTATATATCTCTGCTAATTTTATTGCGCTTGAACGATTTCCAATTGTGGAATGGAGCGACGTGCAGGATGACGTGAAAGAACAAATTGAAAATTATCTGAATGCAGGCGGTGTGGTGGTTTCAGAAGAAACTGCACCTAAAAAAATTCCGGTTGAAGTGTATGCGGAATCAACACCAAATCCTTCAGTTTTAAAATTTGTTGCCAACTTAAAATTGGTGGATAACGATTTGGAATTTAAAAACAGTGGAGAAGCTAAAAATGCGCCTTTGGCTGTTGAATTATTTAATTTTCCGTTTGTAAAGGAAGTGTTTATTTCAGAAAATTATGTTTCAGTCACAAAAAATGATGTTGCGGAATGGAATGAAATAACGGTTGAAATAAGAAGTTTTATCAGACAATTTATTGCCGATGGAAAAACAATTGCTTTGGCTACCGCAGTTCAACAAAAAGTTTCAGAAGTTTATATGCCTGATGTAGAACTTGATGATGTTTCAAAACAAATTATCGACATTTTAGAGGAATACATAAAACCTGCTGTTGCAGCCGATGGCGGTAACATTATGTTTCGGTCTTATGTGGAATCTACAAAAACAGTAAATGTGATATTGCAAGGTGCGTGCAGTGGTTGTCCTTCTTCAACAATTACCTTAAAAAACGGTATAGAAAATATGTTGAAGCAACTTATTCCCGGAAAAATTAATGAAGTTGTAGCAGTTAACTCCTAATTTGGCTATGGCAGAAAAAGTTACTCCGTACAAAGATTCAGATCTCAGCAAAAAGGAACAAGTCACTAAAATGTTTGATGCCATTTCCAATGAATACGACGGACTAAATCGTGTTATTTCTTTTGGAATTGATGTAAAATGGCGCAATAAAGTTGTTGATATTGTAGGTAAAACAAATCCGGATACAATTTTGGACATTGCCACAGGAACGGGTGATTTGGCCATTAATTTAGCCAAAACAAAGGCTTCAAAAATTGTTGGTTTGGATATTTCTGACGGAATGCTCGAAGTAGGTCGAAAAAAGATTAAAAATCTCCATCTAAACAATACCATTGAAATGGTGCTGGCTGATTCTGAAAATATGCCTTTTGAAGACAATTCTTTTGATGCCATTACCGTAGCTTTTGGCGTTCGGAATTTTGAACATCTGGAAAAAGGATTGGCCGAAATATACCGAGTTTTAAATAAAGGCGGCATTTTTGTGGTTTTGGAAACATCAATACCAACCAAAACGCCTTTTAAACAAGGTTATCAGTTTTACGCTAAAAACATACTGCCTTTAATTGGGAAATTGTTCTCAAAAGACAAAGTTGCCTATCAATATTTATCAGATTCCGCAGCTTCCTTTCCTTATGGACAGGCCTTCAACAATATTTTGCAAAAAATTGGGTTTATAGGTATAGAAAATAAACCGCAAACATTTGGTGTTGCTTCAATTTATATTGCAAAAAAATAATATATGATACGAGCCATAACAAATTTTGATACAAACAGAAATGATTAATGGCGAACTGCATCTGTACCAATAAAAAAATAAAATTTAAACAGATGAAAAAAGTATTTGTTGTAATTTTTTTGGTCATTTTTTCAATAAATAACTTGAAAGCCCAAAAAAGAGATATTGTACAATACAAGCAAAATTGGGACAAGCAGCAAATATTTTGGGGATATTTTTTGGGGTTGAATATGAAAGATTACAAAATTTCTTACAAAACAAGCAATGCTTTTATTGTTTCAACGCCAGGTATGGGTTTTGAAGTTGGGCTTATTGGCGATTTGCGCTTGCACAATAATATCAGCTTACGTTTAGAGCCAGGACTTTCAAGCAATTCTAAAGAATTGGCGTTTACGCATATTAATGGTGTACAAGATAGTATCAGAAATGTAAATTCCACCTATTTTAGAGTTCCTTTGTTGCTGAAATTTAATACTAACAGGCTCGACAATATGAGGCCTTATGTTGTGGGCGGCGTTTCTTACGACTATAATTTTTCCAGCAATCAGGACAATCCAGACGATAATTCTGATGGAGAATTCAGAACCAAAAAGAATAATTTTTCCTATGAATTGGGTATAGGCGTTGATTTATATTTGCCCTATTTTATTTTTTCGCCTTCCATTAGAGGCGTTTTTGCCATTAATGATGAGTTGGTCAGAGACAACAATCCAAACAGTCAGTGGACGGGTCAAGTTGATTATTTTGGAACAAGAGGTGTTTTTATCAAACTTGCTTTTCATTAAACGTTAGGTCAATCGCTTAAATTCACTCAATAAAATAGCCGTAGCTGTTGCTACATTTAAACTTTCGGTTTGTTTTAACGCGCCAAATCTTGGTATTGAAATGGTATTGGTAATTAATTTTAAAATTGATTCTCGAATGCCATTTGCTTCATTTCCCATCACCAGCACCGCACTTTCTGGCAATGTACATTTATACACATTTACACCATCCATTATGGCAGCATATTTTGGCAATTTGGAATTTTGTAAATAAACTTCCAAATCCGTATAAATTATTGAGACTCTTGCCAAAGAACCCATAGCTGATTGCACCACTTTTTGGTTATAGCAATCAACCGTATTGGTTGAGCAAACCAATTGATCCAACCCAAACCAATCACACAATCTAATAATCGCGCCTAAATTTCCCGGATCATTAATTTCATCCAAAGCAACAATTAAAACCGATTTTATGGAAGGTGTTTCAAAAGGAATCTTAAAAAGTGCCAAAACATTATTTGGAGTTACCAGCGTGCTTATTTTTTTTAATTCAGTTTCAGAAATTTCAGTGACTTTATTAATATTTTTATAGACAGTATTGTCAACACAAAATAATTGTTCCAATTCAAAATTTGAGTTTAAAAATTCAGCTACAATTTTAGTGCCTTCAGCCACAAATAAATGATGCGCGGTCCGGTACTTTTTTTGATTTAAACTCGTTATTAATTTTAGTTGATTTTTACTTAAACTCATTAATTTATATATATAAAATTGTAATTTTTTTAACCGCTGAAAAGTTATACTTTTGAAACAAATTTAAACGCTTATTTATTGAAAACCAATTTTATAATATTATTAATTTTCACAGGTATAATTTTTGGTTTCTCATCGTGCAATTCAGTGAAATACGTGGGTGAAAATGAATTTCTTCTCACTAAAAACAAAATTGTTGTTAATGACAAGAAAAATGGTAGCGACGCAATTAACGATTATATTGTGCAACGTCCAAATACATTGGTGCTTGGTGTTGCAATACCATTGCATTTTTATAATTTAGGGAACAAAAATTTTGAAGCCGATTTTGACCAATGGAAATTAGACAGTCCTGGATGGTATAATTTTACTACGGACGTGTTTTCCGAAAAACAAACGCGGGGTGTTCGAAATTTCAAATATAAAATGTATCAATGGATTTTAAAAAACGGAGAACCTCCCGTTATTTTAGATTCTAAAAAAACATCACAAACCGTTAAAAATTTAACACAACATTATTATAACGACGGGTTTTTTAAAGTGGAAGTAACCTCAGAAGAAAATGAATTAAAAAACAAGAAAGCCACCGTTAATTATTTTGTAAACACTGATAAACCTTATCAATTAGACAGTATCACAACTCTTATACAATCTCCAATTTTAGATTCTATATACGAAATTCATAAAAAAGAGTCAGCTATTGTAGAGGGAGATCAATTTAAGTTGTCATCTTTTATTAAAGAGCAAAATAGGTTAACCAATCTATTTAGAAATACAGGAATCTATAGATTTAATAAAAATGCCATAACTTTTGAAGCGGATACTTCAACCACCAATTATAAATCGGATGTGGTGCTGTTGATCGACGGTAGTGTTGGATCTGTTCCTTTTGTAGTTCAGAAAATTAAGAAAGTGAATATTTATACGGACTATTCCTTTACCAACGATGCCAATAATGTAATTAATGACAGTATAAACTATAAGGGATTTTCATTTTATGCCCAGGAAAAATTAAAATACAATCCGGCGCCAGCCGCTTGATCGTCTCGGGAGAGAAGTCCCACGGGATCCGATCGAGCCGAGCGCACGCCCACCAGCCGTCCTCGTAGATGGCCCGGTTCCCCATCGACTCGAAGTACTGGACGGTGTGACGCTCCTCGCCGTCCGGATCGTCGAAGGTGTGCAGGAAGCTCGTCCCGTCCATCGGCTCCTGCTCGATGCCGTCGACCGCTCTCGGCGCCGGCACGCCGGCGGCCTCGAGGATCGTCGGCCCGACGTCGATGCAATGCGTGAATTGCGAGCGGACGGGCCCCGCTTCCCCGATCCTTCTCGGCCAGGAGACGGCCATGGGATTCCTCGTCCCGCCGAGGTGGCTGCCGGTCTGCTTGCCCCACTGGAACGGCGTGTTCCCGGCCCAGGCCCAGGCGGCGGCGTAGTGCGGCGCGGTGTCGATGCCGCCGAGCGCGTCGATGCCACCGTACTGGTCGATGAGCTGCATCTGCTGCTCGGGCGTGAGCGGGATGCCGTTCAGGAACGTCATCTCGTTGAACGAGCCCGTAATCGTGCCCTCCATGCTCGCCCCGTTGTCGCCCCAGATGTAGAAGACGAGCGTGTTCTCGAGGTCGCCCAGCTCCTCGATCGCGTCGAGCAGGCGGCCGACGTTCCAGTCGGCGTTCTCGG
>JAWOHJ010000259.1:0-2806 GCA_046485225.1 Lutibacter sp.
TATCGGATTGATATTATGATTGAATCTGGCCCAAACGCCAGAACCGTTCAAATAGATTTAGAACCTTTCACCTTAATTGGCGCAACCACGCGTTCCGGATTGTTAACGGCACCGATGCGTGCGCGGTTTGGAATCAGCAGCCGTTTGCAATATTACAATACAGAATTATTGACAACCATTGTGCAACGCAGCGCGGTAATTTTAAAAGTGCCAATTTCTATGGAATCGGCGATCGAAATTGCAGGTAGAAGCAGGGGAACACCCAGAATTGCAAATGCATTGTTAAGGCGGGTTCGCGATTTTGCCCAAATTAAAGGCAACGGAAAAATAAGTATAGAAATTGCCAAATATGCGTTGAATGCCTTAAATGTTGATGCGCATGGATTGGATGAAATGGACAACAAAATATTGACCACCATTATTGATAAGTTTAAAGGAGGTCCTGTAGGCATTAGCACCATTGCCACTGCTGTTGGCGAAAATACGGAAACCATAGAAGAAGTTTACGAACCATTTTTGATACAGGAAGGTTTTATTATGCGAACGCCACGTGGAAGGGAAGTTACAGAGCTTGCATACAGGCATTTAGGCAGAATTAAAGGGAACATTCAAGGAGGTTTATTTTAAGTATATATGTGATATATATCACAAAACTAAATATAGTTCAATGTACTTTTGTTTAAGTATAAATTAGAAACTTATTTTGGCTATGAGTTTAAAAAAAATATTTCCTTTTTTAATTTGGCTGCCTTTAGCAAAAAGCACTTGGAAAGATGATTTAATTGCTGGAATTACAGGAACAATTATTGTAATCCCACAAGCTGTCGCTTTTGCCATGATTGCTGGTTTACCACCAATTTATGGTTTTTATACCGCAATGATTACACCAATAATTGCAGCCCTTTTTGGTTCTTCCTATCATTTAATTTCGGGTCCTACCACAGCAATTTCAATTGTTGTATATTCAACGTTAATAAAATTTGTAAATCCTGAAACAGACCTTCAAGGTTTTATTTCCTTGGCGCTTGTCCTAACTTTTTTGGCTGGTCTTTTCCAATTTGCTATGGGCTTAATGCGTATGGGAAAACTGGTAAATTTTGTTTCACATTCCGTAATTATTGGTTTTACGGCAGGCGCAGGTATTTTAATAGCCGTTAAACAATTGCGTCATGTTTTTGGAATTAAGGTACCTCAAGGAAGCGCAATTCCAGAAATTTTAAGCTATATTATCAGTCATATTTCTGAAGCCAATTGGTATGTATTTATAGTTGCAGTTGGAACCTTAATAATTGCATTAATCATAAGATTTTTTATAAAACCATTGTCAAGATATTATATGTTAATTGCCATGCTTCTAGGAAGTGTTATCGCCATCTTATTAGGCGGAAATGCCAATGGTATTGAAACTGTAGGTCATATACCATCTAATTTGCCGCCTTTTAGAATCCCTGAGTTAACTTATACAAACATCAGGGCACTTAGTTCCGGAGCTATGATACTGGCTTTATTGGGCTTAATTGAAGCGGTTGCCATAGGCAAATCAATAGCATTGCATACACATCAAAAAATAGATGGGGATCAGGAATTTATCGGACAAGGATTGTCAAATTTGGTGGCGAGTTTTTTCTCAAGTTATGCAGGTTCAGGTTCTTTTACGCGTTCTGGCGTAAATTATCAGGCTGGCGCAAAAACACCAATGTCATCAATTTTTGCCTCCATTTTTTTAATGGCAGTTCTTTTGTTGTTTGCCAATTATGCTTCTTACTTGCCAAAAGCGGCAATGGGCGGAATAATATTGCTGGTGGGTTATAATTTAATAGATTTTCATCACATAAAACAAGTTTATATCAGCAGTGGCAGGGAATTAATTATCCTGTCAATTACATTATTAGGCACACTGTTTTTCGATTTGGAGTTTGCCTTGCTTGCCGGAATAATCGCCTCTTTTTATTTTTATATGGAACGTACATCTAAACCAAACATTGCTGTACTGGGCTTAAATGATGAAAACAGATTGATAAATATGATTAGAGATGAAAATGCCAAGGAGTGTTCCAACATAAAAATTATTAGGATTGACGGATCTTTGTATTTTGGTTCTATTGAAAAGATAGCGGATTACTTGGATCATTTATATAAAGAAAATAAAATTAAGCATCTGTTAATTTCTGCGGAAGGTATTAATTTTATTGATTTGGCGGCTGCTGAATGGCTTTCGAATGAAATTATTAATTGGCAAAAAAACCGGGGAGGTATTTATATTTCAGGATTAAAAATTGTCAGTCAGGATGTACTCAGAAAAGGTGGTTTTATCAATAGGATTGGTGAAAATATTTTTTTTAAAGATAATAAATCGGCGATTGCGGAGATACATAAGAAATTAGACAAACCCTGTGAAATTAAAGCATTTGAAGAATGTAAGTAAGTTTTTCCTTTTTTTACACATTAAATCACGCAGTTTATTTTACAAAAAAAATGAATTATAAAAAGATTTTTCCAATTTTAGATTGGCTGCCAAACTATAAAAAGGAATTTTTTAAAAACGACTTGGGGGCCGGATTGGCTGTTGGAATTATGCTGATTCCTCAAGGAATTGCTTATGCAATGATAGCAGGATTGCCACCAATTTATGGGTTGTACACCGCAATGATTCCACAAATGGTTTATGCTGTTTTCGGAACTTCTCGTCAGTTGGCTGTTGGCCCTGTAGTCATGGATTCACTTATTGTGGCATCAGGCGTTGCTACTTTAGCGTAAATTTGTACAGAAAATTTTATCGAATTTTCAACTCTTTTGGTTTTTATAA
>JAWOHJ010000299.1:0-12832 GCA_046485225.1 Lutibacter sp.
CGAGGTGCTCCTCGTGCCCGAGGACTTTATAGGAACCATTATGATTTTTGTGGACAAGCCATTTCATATTGGCGATTGGATTGAAGCCGGAACTGTAATTGGCACCGTTGAAACGGTTGGTTTTAGATCAACAACCGTGAGGGCGGCCGACACCACAATTTTTCAGATTCCCAACAGTCAACTTTCGGAAATGGTGGTGAACAATAAAGGTTTGCGTTCTTTCCGCCGATATACCACAAATTTGGGCATTCGTTATGATACGCCTCCTGAACTTATTGAGGCTTTTGTACAAGGCATCAGAAGAATAATTGAATTGGATCCTGCAACCAGAACAGAAGAATATAATGTTGAATTTGCCGGTTTTGCCGATTCATCGTTGTCTATTCTTGTAAATGTTTATTTTGTGAATTTGGATTGGTCAAATGAGCAATCTTCCAAACATAAGTTGCACATGAAGATTTTAAAATTGGCCAGTAGCTTGGGCGTCGGTTTTGCATTCCCTTCATCCACTGTAATGGTTGAACAATTTCCTGATAAACAGGTTTTCGATATCAATTACAATGTTGATGAAAATAGAATTCAGAAAATATTAGATGACATTAATTTACCCCAACAAGATGAAGAAAATTAGTATCATACTTGTTGTAATCGTGTTGTTTTCTTGCAAAGAGAACAACAACGCACGTAAACCTATAAAACAAGTTACCGTTGAACAAAACTGGACCGATATGCAAAAGAAATTGAGTAAATATGTCACCTTTAAATTAACATCAAACCTTAATGTTTTAACCGAAAATGAACGTAAAATGTTGCCGATTCTGATTAAAGCAGCATCGATAATGAATAAATTGTTTTGGTACGAAGCCTATGGAGATAAAAAACAGCTTTTAGACAGCATTTCCAATGAAGACACCAAAAAATTTATCGAAATAAATTACGGTCCGTGGGACAGGCTCGATGGAAACAAACCTTTTGTTGATGGTGTTGGAACCAAACCTGCAGGTGCAAATTTTTATCCGGCCGATATGACGAAAGTGGAATTTGATGTCTTTATTGATGAGTCCAAATTGAGTTTGTACACTTTTGTCAGAAGAAATAAAGAGGGAAATCTTTTTACAATCCCTTATTATATACAGTTTAAAAATGAAGTGAGAGAAGTGGCCAGTTTACTGTTGGAAGCTTCAAAATTAGCCGATGATGAAGGACTTAAAAATTATTTGGAATTGCGTGCACAAGCATTTTTAGATGATAAATACCAAGCCAGCGATTTGGCCTGGATGGATATGAAAACCAATACAATCGACATTGTGATTGGTCCGATTGAAACTTATGAAGACAATCTTTATGGAAATAAAGCGGCTCACGAAGCATATGTGCTTATAAAAGATCAGGTTTGGAGTGAAAAATTGGCGCGTTTTGCCAGTTTTTTGCCCGAGTTGCAAAGCGGACTTCCAGTTTCAGAAACTTACAAAAGTGAAATTCCGGGAACTGATTCAGATTTAAATGCCTATGATATTGTATATTATGCCGGCGATTGCAATGCGGGCAGCAAAACCATCGCCATTAATTTACCAAATGATGAAAAGGTTCAATTGCAAAAAGGAACAAGAAGATTGCAGTTAAAAAATGCCATGCGCGCCAAATTTGATATCATTTTAAAACCAATTTCTGAAGTTTTAATCGATTCAAGCCAACAAAAACACATCACATTTGATGCTTTTTTTGCCAACACCATGTTTCATGAAGTGGCTCACGGATTGGGAATTAAAAACACCATCAACAATAAAGGCTCCGTTAGAAATGCATTAAAAGAACAAGCTTCCGCTTTGGAAGAAGGAAAAGCTGATATTTTGGGATTGTATATGGTGCAGAAATTGCATAAAAAAGGAGAATTGGACGGCGACATAAAAGATTATATGACCACTTTTATGGCAGGTATTTTCCGTTCAGTACGTTTTGGCGCTTCAAGCGCTCATGGAAAAGCCAATATGATTCGGTTCAATTTTTTTAAGGAAAAAGGTGCTTTCACAAAAAACGAAAATGGAACCTATAAAGTAAATTACGATAAAATGGAAGAGGCAATTCGACAGTTATCTTACTTAATTTTAACCTTGCAAGGGAATGGTGATTATGATGGTGTTGTTAAATTGGTTGAAGAAAAGGGAATAATTTCTGCTGATTTACAACGTGATTTAGATAAGTTGAGTAAAGCCAACATTCCTGTTGATGTTATTTTTGAGCAGGGTATTGAAGTTTTAGGATTGTGACGAAAAGCATTATTAAAATAAAAAAGAGCCTTCAATTGAAGGCTCTTTTATTTTGTGAATGTTATATTATTTATTAAGATTTCGGATCTAAAAATCCATCAACACGTTTGGCAATATCTTGTAAATGATACTTAGTGTTGGTATTTGTTGTGGCTAGTGCAGCTCTTTGTGCGGTAGCTTTCACACGGTTTAATTCTCCACGAACAACAGCAACAATATCAGATTGATTTACAGTAACCGAAGTCATTTTTACATAACTTGATTTTCTGCCGCTTGGCCTAACATCTTTGGCTGTCATTAAATAACCAAGTCTGTCAACATAAGCTCTTTGTAAATTTCTTCTGTACGTGTCAATATTTTTACCTGTGTTTAATTCAGACCAAATACCGCTTTGTAAATCATTGATCATCGAAATTAACGAGTAGGAATTAGTGCCATTTAAGGTTTCGTTCTCAATCATTCTCATCATTCTTCCAAGGTCCAAAATATTGTTTAAAGTTCTTACTTGTGTGGCTCTAACTCTTTCAGTTACTCCGGAATATTCAGTTCTTCCAATAATATCTTTGTCAATTAACCAGGTTGGTGTTTCAAACAATTCTTTATTTACAAATTTTAAACATTCTTTCTGATGAGTTTTATCAACGTGTTTATATACAGCGCCTTCTTGGTCAGAAGTTTTATAAGTTTCGATTACACCTCCTAAATTTGAAGAAACATGACCCATATATCTGTTGAATTGTGCAAGCACGTGGCCATACATTGTTTCTAAATCATCGTAATTTTTTCCTTTTTCGGAAGTCCATTTTATAAGATTTGGCACTATTATTTTTAAGTTTGCAATGCCATAGGCACTTGCTTTGATGGCGTTATCGCCCAAATCTTCCGTTTGGGAACTAGGGTCAACCACTTCACCCGCTTGTTGTTGTCCAAAGCGATATAAAGGGTCTCCGGAATGCTTTAGAATCCAGCTGTCCAACGTTTCTTTTTCATCTTCAGCGGTTTTTGCATCTAAAATAGGACGATATCCCCAATTTGCAGCGTATTTATCGTACACTCCAATGTTTGGCATTAACGCAACGCCTTCATCACCAGGTTGTGCGATATAGTTAAAACGGGCATAATCCATAATGGAAGGTGCTGTTCCATATTTTTTAGTAAATGTTGCTGATCGAAGCGAATCTGCAGGATAGGTGGAACTGCTTCCCATATTATGCGGAAATCCAAGAGTATGACCAACTTCATGAGAAGAAACGAATTTAATCAGTTCGCCCATAACTTCGTCTTTAAATGCGGCTGTTTGTGCATCAGGATTTATAGCGGCTGTTTGTACAAAAAACCAACCTTGCAACAAACTCATCACGTTGTGATACCAGTTAATGTCAGATTCTAAAATTTCTCCTGAGCGAGGGTCGCTTACATGCGGGCCATTGGCATTTGGAATAGGAGAAGCTAAATACCGAACTACGGAATAACGTACATCTTCCGGACTCCATTCAGGGTCTTCTTCTTTTGTAGGCGGATCTTTTGCAATGATTGCATTTTTAAATCCGGCCGCTTCAAAGGCAACTTGCCAATCTTCAATCCCTTGTTTGATGTATTTTACCCATTTTTCTGGCGTGGCTCTGTCAACATAATAAACTATTTGTTTTTTTGGCTCAACCAATTCACCCCGTTTAAATTTTTCGATATCTTCATCTTTTACTTCTAAACGCCATCTGTCTAAATAGGTAATTTCTTCACTTTTTTGTGCTTCCGAACCGTAATCTATTTGACTGCTGGTAAACCAACCAACGCGTTCATCAAAAATTCTTCTTTTCATAGGAACTTTTGGCAATAAAATCATTGAATTGCTCATTTCTACTGAAACCATTCCTGTGCTCGAGTTTGATGGCGGTTCACTGGCAGAGTAAGTTTTTACGTGGCGCATTTCAATATTTTGCGGATAGCTTTTTACGCTTTCAATAAATGAATTTTTAGGCTCAAGTTTTGTGATTTTATATTGTTTTCTAATATATTCAGGCAAACCCAAAGGTTTTACATCCGTAGTAAAAAGCTCTGTAACATCAATTACTGTTGATGTTTTATCATTGTTGAATGCTTTAATAGGGAATGCAAATAAAACGGGTTCAAAATTTGAGTTGACCACAGCTTCATAAACAGGCAATTCTTGATTGGCACCAATATTATGTGAAACTACCCGCAATAAAATTTGTTTATCCTTTTTCTCCCAGCGTAAAACCTGTGTATTCGTTTTTTGTCCGCCAAAACTTTGGTCATTTGATGTGTTTTTCGCAATTCGGGTCACCATTAAAAGTTCTCTTCCAAGCAATGAATCCGGAATTTCAAAAAGGTATGCTTCATCAACAAAATGAACTTTGAATAAGCCTTCGTCGGTTACGGCATCTGCAGTTACAACTTTGCTGTAAGGTTCAATAGCTCCTTTTTTCTTTGGTGGTGTCGCCGGCACGGCAGGTTCATCTTTACCTTTTTTCTTTTTTTGGGCTTCGGCATTTGAAGAAATCCCAACTATTAACAGAAAAGTTAATAAGCTAGTTAAAAATTGTTTTGTCATAAAATTATTTGTTTGGTAATTAAGGTTGAAAAATAATGTTTTAGTATATTTTAAACGGACTGTAATTATACTGAAATATTTGTTAAGGAAAAAGCAAAATTTAACAAATAGTAAAAAGTAAATCTTTTTAGAAAAGGGACATAAAAAATAAAAGCAACGGTTTTAAACGTTGCTTTTATAACACGATATTAAAAAGTCTTCAAATTTTATGTTTTAAAAATATTAATTTTTCTTTAGCTGTTTTTGAATTTTTTCAATGGCGGATTCAATTGGTTTGTCTGGCTCAATGACATTATAGGCGCCCCAAAATTCGGGATCTTTAAATCCGGAAGTATTGTCGCTCATAATAACGGAAGGCCTTAAACGGTCTTTAGGTTTAGGAAGTTGACTTGCATCGCTTTTTACCCAATCGGTAACTGCCATTTCAATGGTGGTATAATAAATAGTGTTGAACCATTTTTTAGCCCAGTCAATTTTAAATCCAAGTTCAACTCGGCTGTATCCATAAAACCATTTTCCGTCTTTTTGCCTATATTCCACCTGATAATAAGCTTCAATTGGAAGTACATCAGCGTCTTTAGGCTTTTTAACTATAAAGAAGCGGCTGGCTTTTTGTTTGTTTTCAAGATTTAAATAAAACTTAGCATTGGTTAATGCCAATGTTTGTGAATCGATATATAATTTTCCATAAAACAACGGATCGGTAAGGTAACTTTTTTGTTTAAAATTGATAACGTGGATCAATCTGTTGTCAATCTTTGTTGAATTGTCAAAAGTAAAATCATAAATATCAGCCATATCTTCACCAAATAACATATCCGTATTTTTCATGATGTCGATATATAAGGTGTTAAATGGTCCGCCCCTGAGTTTAAAAGCCACCGTGTCCAATTTGTTGTAATCGGTGCTTTTTCGTGCTTTATATATTTTTAAAATATCGCTTTTGTCGGTGGTATACGGTTGCTTATAAATTTCAACCACCGCTTCTGACAGAGACACGTATGTTCTTCTTTTTTTGATGGTTTCTCTATAAAATGAAGTCATTTTGAGATCGTCATTATAATAATTGTTACCTTTTCTTTTTAGCATTTCCTGCACTAAGGAAGTGGCATCTTTCACATTAATTTTAACTTCAGAAAGTTCTTCAATATACGTTTCAAGTCGTACAATTGTATTGTCTTTATCAAAATCTGACAAACTGATTACTTTGCTCGTATAACCCAAAAATGAAACAGTTACCCTGCGGTTGGCAAATTTTTTCGGAACTTTTAACAGAAAATTACCTTGAGTGTTGGTGATGGTGCTGATATTTGTGCCATTAACCAGCAATGTTGCAAATTCTAAAGTTTTTTTTGTTTTGCTGTCTATAACACTTCCTCGATATTCGTTGAAACCAATAGTATCATTGAGAATGATGTTGTTTGAATAACTGGAATTTTGAAATCCAACAATGAGCAGCAATAAAAAAAATGCTTTTAAATAGGTTGTTCTGGTTGAAATTGAACCTCGTTTTATCATGGTTTACAAGTTTAAATTAAAAACACAAATTTGACAGTCTAAGATACAAAATTTTCAATAATGATGAAAGAAAAAAAGGAACTGCATTGCTGCAATTCCTTTTTAAATTTTCTTGTTTACATTTCAGGTTTTGGAACCGGAAAACCACGATCGCGCAACAGTGCGTCAATTTTGGCATCTCGTCCCCGAAATTGTCTAAATGCTTCTGCAGGATCAACGGAATTTCTTGGAGCAAATAAATATTTTACCATTTTTGCTGCCAATTCTTTGTCATAAAATCCGCCTGGGGCTTCTTCAAATGCTTCGGAAGCATCTGCAGTAAGCACATCTGCCCACATATAACCATAATAGGCGGTTGCGTAGCCTTCACCAGAAAAAACATGACCAAAATGAGGTGTGCGGTGACGCATAACCAATTCTTTTGGCATATTCATTGCGGCTAAAGTTTCTTTTTCAAAAGCGGCGACATCAATATTTGTTGGGTCAGCCAAATGGAATTTCATATCCATAATCGCTGAAGCCAAATATTCAGTGGTTGAAAATCCCTGGTTGAAGGTGGAGGATTTTTTAATTTTCGCAACCAACGCTGCTGGAATTGCCTCACCGGTTTTATAATGAACCAAAAATTGATTGATAACTTTATCGGTAGATAGCCAACGTTCCAAAACCTGTGATTGAAATTCAGTATAATCTCTTACGCCACCGTTAAGTGTTGGGTATTTTACATCTGCAGAAAAGAAATGCAAAGCGTGTCCAAACTCATGTAAAAAAGTTGTGGCGTCATCCCAAGAAACCAAAACGGCTTCTCCCGGACCCGGTTTCACAAAATTTGAATTGTTTGAGCCCAAAACTGTTTTTTTACCATCGAATGTTGAGTAATCTCTGTAAGTTGTTGCCCAAGCCCCAGATCTTTTTCCTTGTCGTGCAAAAGGATCCAAATACCACAATCCGATATTTTCTCCATTAGATTTGTTGGTGACTTCCCAAACTTTCACATCTTCATGAAATACAGGAACAGTTCCTTCTGGAACAGGAGTAAACTTGAAATTAAACACTTCATCTGCAACAAAGAATAAAGCTTGTGTTAATTTATCCAATTGCAAATATTGTTTCACTTCATCGGAATTCAAATCGTATTTTTCTTTTCTTACTTTTTCTGAATAATACTGATAATCCCAAGGTTCAATGGTAATGTTGTCATTATTTTTGTTGGCTATTGATTGCATATCTGCAACTTCTTCATTTACTCTTGCAATGGCGGCCGGCCAAACAGCATTCATAAGTGCCATTGCGTTTTCAGGCGTTTTTGCCATTCTGTTTTGTAAACGCCAATCGGCAAAATTATCAAAACCTAAAAGTCCCACACGTTCTTTTCTGAGCTTCAGAATTTTGGCCACATTTTCTTTATTGTCAAATTGGTCATTATTATCGCATCGAGAATAATAGTTTTTCCAAACTTTTTCACGCAATGCTCTCTCGTCCGAATAGGTTAAGAACGGTGCCATGGAAGATCTTGTGTTGGTAATGGCATATTCACCTTCACGGCCTTTGTCTTTTGCTGCTTTCTCGGCAGCTTTAATCATGGATTCCGACAATCCGCTTAATTGGTCTTTTGTTAAATAAACCACATAATTTTCTTCGTCGGCTAAAATATTGTTTGAAAAATTAGTATAGATTGAAGAAAGTTCTTTGTTAATGGCTGCGTAACGCGCCTTCTTTACATCATCTAATTCAGCGCCGTCCATGGCAAATCTTTCATAAATAAGTTTTGCAACCCTTTGTTGGTCGTCTGCTAACGGATTTTTCAAAGAATTTTCGTAAACGATTTTAATTCTGTCAAATAATTTTTTGTTTTGTGAGATTTTTGAACTGAACTCCGACAAAATTGGCGCCATTTCTCCCTGAATTTTTCTGAACTCCGGAGAAGATAAATTGGCGCTCCAAATTCCATAGTATTTGAAAACGCGATCGAGCACTTCTCCCGATTTTTCCATCATCACAATGGTGTTTTCAAAAGTTGGCGCTGCTGGATTGTTGGTGATGGCATCAATTTCTTCCAAATTTAAAGCCATGCCTTTTTCCAAAGCCGGTTTTATGTCGTTGAGGTTCATTTTGTCAAAAGAAGGAACGCCGCCATAAGGCCCCGTCCATTTTTCTAATAACACATTGTCGTTTTGCATAGTTGCCGCTTTTTCTTTGTTTTGCGCAAAAGTAGCAGAAACTATTAAAGTGCAGCAAATAACTGACTTTAATGTTTTTGTTAAAAAATATTTATTCATAACTGGATTAAGTTTTGGAAAGCTTATTTTGAATTCAAGCTTGTTTGTTTATAGGTTCAAATTTAATTATTTAAAAGCAATTATTTTCTCCCGAACAGTAGTTTATATTCGTTTTAAAGAACAGATAAAATTTTCATTTTAAGTGAATGTCAATGTTTAATTCCTGAGTAAAATTTCGAATTATCGTCATTTAAAATTTAACTTTCAGCTGTAAAAATCGGACTAGGTATTTCAAGTTTTATTACCAAGCACTAATACTAATACTACTGGCGGCCGCAACAACAATTGCAGTCACGATAACCATCGGTATTGCGATAGTGCCAAGCGTTGACATTGTTTTGTTTTGAAGATGAATATTATTTAATTGGTCATTTCTCAACAATATTTTTACATTTTTTTGGTCTTTGGTGTCTTCTAAAATTTGAGCAGACAATAAATCTGCAGTAAGAGATTTCCTTTTTGTAATGCCGTAGATGTTGCCATCTTCTCTTTGTAATTCCAGAAATTCATAAGTATCTTCTGTTGCTTCTAATTTAATTTTGTCATTGGATTGTATAGCCTCGTCTATACTTGCGATACTTGAGTGGTATGCGACACAACTTTGAGCAAGAATTGTAAGTGACAATAACAAAGAAATCATTTTTAAATGTTTGCGAATTGTTTTCATCATCGTAAGTTTTTAAGTTTTAATAAAGTTATTTAAGAAACTGTATTTATAAACTGATGGTTATCAGTAACTAAGATGATTGATATCATTCAAGAATAAAAAAACAGATTTAATAATTTAATTTTATTGAAGGATGCTGTTTTATTAAAATCGGATTTGAGCTGCTTTTACAAAATTCATATAAAATTTAGTGCCCTTTCCAATCACACTGTCATTTTTAATAACAACAGGCGTGCATTCTGTCCTTGAAACTATGCCATCCTCATTTTTAGGCGTTGTGAAATACCATAAAATTGTTATTTGATTTTTGGCTTTATCATTGGCATTTGTTGTAAACTCTGGCTGTTTGAATAATTGGCTTAAAGCTTTCATTTTGCCAATTTTTGGAACTTTCACAATAATAGGAGAACCCATAATTTCTTTTACTTCATTAAGGCTGCGACCACTTTCAATCGCAGAAATTTTAGTGTTTTGTTCGGTTAGAAATGCACTAAAAGTGGGGTAGTTTTTTTCTGTAGTTTCTTGCGCAAGTAAAGCGCCGGAAAAGATCAATAAAATTAAAATAGTGGAGATAATAGTTCTTTTCATAAGGCCAATATACAAAAAAACCTTAAAATCGGTGAAATCCCATATTTTTTCAAAAACTGGTTGACTTTAAGTGTTTTGTTTTGAATTGATGATCATTTAAAAAAGAGTTTTTTATGGAAATTGGCTGATATAAATCTTCCCAGAAACCTTCCTAAAAAATAATATACTACAGAAATTCCAACAATTAACAGCATACTTATCCACATTTTTGGAGGAATATGTTCGTTTAGTGTTATGTTATTATCTGAGAAACTTTCAATTATTTTAAAGGGAAATTGAAAATAGTCTATGATGCCTGTATTAAAATCAGTATAGTAAATGGAAACATAGAAATAAGTAAAAAATACCCAGGCAAAAAATCCGAATCCATTTCCGTACAAAGCTGAGTAACAGTTTTGATAAATTCGCCAAGTACTTTCTTCGAACTCCATATTTTTCAACGACAAATGGTTTTTTTTAATTTGAATTCTTGATTTTTGATATTCAAAAAAATTGTGAATCCAAGAATAAACCAAAAGTAATGGCGTAGAGACAATCACTAAAACAAGGATGACAATAATAGCAAGAATAAATATTCTTAAAATATTATAATAGGGCGAATAATTATTGAGGATATCAGATTCTCGCTCATGAATTATAGGTAAGTCCTGTAAAATAATTAATTTGTTTACATTTTCTATTGGGTTTAATTCAAATAATAACATTGAATTTCGAGCAGTAGTGCCCAAAATATTACAACTGATGAAAATATAACAAAGTGTAAAAATGAAAAGCAATTTTTTCATTTTAAATAATTTAATTGCTAATACGTAACTTATTTTGTGAAATGGAGTTGGTGAATATAATAAATGAAATTTAAAAAACTTCATTTAAGATGATAGTTCTAATTAGTAAATATTCAAATATAGTAAAATTTTATAAAAATACGTCGCTGTATTTCAATAGTTTAGGTTCAAACTAAAAATAATTGATAGTGATAATAAATTTATAGAGACAAGTATGAAAATAAATGAAAAAATACCTGGTAAAAATGCAAAAAAAAGGAACTGCAATAAAGCAATTCCTTTTTTATGATGAGATGCTGAAACAAGTTCAGCATGACGTTAAATTAAATAACCGCTACAAACAAACCTTCATCTGTGTTGTTTATTTTTGCTAAGTTTCTTTTTGTTAAATCTTTAATGGTTTTATCCCATTTTTTATTGCTGAAGCCCGATTGCGTTTTTAAGTCGTTCAACAACATTGGGGATTTCGCTTTTAAAATGTTAAAGATTGCTTTTTCATCCTCGCTCATTTCAACCGCTTTTTTTTCTGGTCTCATTTGCGGAAAAAACAAAACTTCCTGAATGGAACTGTTGTTGGTCATAAACATCACCAAACGGTCGATGCCAATGCCAATTCCTGATGTTGGTGGCATTCCGTATTCCAAAGCGCGCAAAAAGTCATGGTCAATAAACATCGCTTCGTCATCTCCTTTTTCGGTCAGTTTTAATTGCTCTTCAAATCGTTCTCGTTGTTCTATCGGGTCGTTTAACTCAGAATAAGCATTTGCCAATTCCTTGCCGTTTACCATCAATTCGAAGCGCTCGGTTAAAGCCGGATTGGAACGGTGCTCTTTGGTAAGCGGACTCATTTCTTTCGGATAATCGGTAATAAATGTTGGCTGAATATAGTGGTGTTCGCATTTTGATCCGAACAATTCATCAATCAATTTACCAACACCCATTGTTTCATCAACGGCAACGCCCACTTTTTTACAAACTTCTTTCAAAGCATTTTCATCCATTCCTGCAACATCAAAACCGGTGTGAATTTTTATGGCTTCTAAAATGGGCACTCTTGGATAAGGCGCTTTAAAACTCACCATATTTTCACCTATTTTAACTTCGGTGGTTCCGTTACTGTCCATCGCAACTTTTTCCAGCAATTCCTCAGTCATATTCATCATCCAATGGTAATCTTTGTAGGCCACATACAATTCCATTACGGTAAATTCAGGATTGTGGGTTCTGTCCATTCCTTCATTTCTGAAATCTTTCGAGAACTCATAAACCGCATCAAATCCACCAACAATCAATCTTTTTAGATACAATTCGTTGGCAATTCGCAAATACAACGGCATATCCAAGGCATTGTGATGTGTTTTAAAAGGACGTGCGGCTGCGCCTCCTGGAATTGGCTGTAATATTGGAGTTTCCACTTCCAAATAATCTCTTTTGTTGAAGAAATCTCGGATCGAATTCGTAATTTTTGTGCGTTTTATGAAAGTTTCTTTTACGTGATCGTTTACAATTAAATCAACATATCTTTGGCGATATCTTAACTCGGCATCAGAAAAAGCATCGTGCACTTTACCGTCGGCATCCGTTTTAACCACAGGAAGCGGACGCAAACTTTTTGACAACACCGTCAGTTCTTTTACATTGATCGATTCTTCTCCAACTTTCGTTTTAAAAACTTCACCTTTAATGCCAATAATATCACCCATATCCAACAGTTTTTTGAATACGGTATTGTACATTGTTCCTTCAGCATCAGAAGAAATTTCATCGCGGTTGATGTAAATTTGCATTCTTCCGCTGGCATCTTTTAACTCTGCAAAAGAAGCTTTTCCCATAATTCTTCTGCTCATCATTCTTCCAGCCAAAACAACTTCTTTGCCTTCAAAACCGTCAAAATTTGTCAAGATTTCCTTTATGGTTGCGGTGGTTTTAAATTCTTCTGCAGGATAAGGGTTTATGCCCAATTCACGTAACTTTTGTAAGGATTCTCTTCTTATTATTTCAAGTGGCGATAATTGCATTTCAAGGTATTTTAAAATTACTTTTTATTGATAGGGAGCAAAGATACAATCAATTCAGAAAAATTGGCAATTTCGAAAGAAAAAGTGTTTGGAATTTGAAATCAAATAAAAATTAATATATTTGCGTATCGCTGTGTT
>JAWOHJ010000108.1:0-5576 GCA_046485225.1 Lutibacter sp.
GCACGACCTGTTCTACCGCTACGGTGCGTGTAAGATTCAATTTGATCCGGAAGTTTGTGGTTGATAACGTGTGTTAAATCGGTTACATCCAATCCCCTTGCGGCAACATCCGTTGCCACCAATATTTGCAATGTTTTGTTACGGAATTTCTCCATAACACTGTCGCGTTGCGCTTGTGATAAATCGCCGTGAAGTGCATCAACATTGTATCCGTCGCTGATTAATTTATCGGCAACTTCTTGTGTTTCTCTTCGGGTTCTGCAAAAAATAATACAATATATATCAGGATTTACGTCAGCAATTCTTTTGATGGCATTGTACCTGTTTCTTTCAGAAACTACATAATATTGATGTGAAACCTGGTCGGTTCCTTTATTTTTTTCTCCTGCACTAATTTCAATCGGATTTTTCAAATAAGCTTTAGCAATGCCTTCCACTTCTTTCGGAAACGTTGCAGAAAACAACAATGTTTGTTTTTCTTTTGGCGTAACGGCCAAAATTTTATCCAATTCATCTTTAAAACCCATATTCAGCATCTCATCGGCTTCATCTAAAATAAGCCATTTAAGATTTGAAAGTTTTAATTGTTTTCTATTGATTAAATCAACCGTTCTTCCCGGAGTTCCAACAATAATTTGAACACCTTTATTTAGTTTTCTAACTTGGTCTTCATTGCTGGCACCGCCATAAACGGCAAGTGTTTTAACACCTTTTAAATGTTTTGAAAAATCGGTGATGTTGTTGGCAATCTGCAAAGCCAACTCACGTGTTGGCGATAAAATAATTGCTTGTGTATCACCGCTGCTCGCGTCAATTTGTTCCAATATCGGCAAACTGAAAGCTGCAGTTTTTCCTGTGCCTGTTTGCGCAAATGCTTTTAAATCTTGCTTGGAAGATAATACTTGAGGGATTGCTTTTTCCTGAATTTCAGTTGGGTTTTCATACCCTAAATCAGTTAACGCTTGTAAAATTTGGCTGTTAAGCCCTAGTTCTTTAAATGTCGACATTTCTGTAAATATTATGATCTACAGATGCCCATCTATAAATCGGTTAAAATCGGGTGCAAAAGTACACTTTAAAAGCATACAAATTACATTACGGCAAATTATTTTAATTTATTTATTATTTTGGCAGCTTTTTTGGAATTTCGGATTGTTGGTACTTGAATTATCTGCAAGTGTTTATGAATGCTATCTTCGGTACCAACAGTCTTCGGACCTGCCTTCCGGCAGGCAGGCTTCGGACTTCGGACTTCTGTCTTCGGACTTCTGTCTTCGGTCTTCCGTCTTCGGACTTTTAACTTTTCTTAAGAATTCCCTCAAAATAAGAAATCGTTTTACCAAGTCCTTCTTTAAGTTGAATTTTAGGTTCCCATCCGTTGAGTTTTTCTTTTGCCAGTTCAATGTTTGGCTGACGTTGTTTTGGATCATCTTTAGGTAGCGGCATAAAAATAATTTTAGAGCTGCTTCCTGTTAAATCAATGATGGTTTTTGCCAGTTCCAACATGCTAAACTCGTTGGGATTGCCCAAATTTACCGGACCCAAGAATTGTGGATCGGAGTTCATCATACGTACCATACCTTCCACCAAATCATCCACATATTGAAAGGAACGTGTTTGCAATCCATCGCCATACATGGTAATATTTTCTCCTTTTAGCGCCTGTACAATAAAATTTGACACCACCCTGCCGTCGTTCACATTCATATTGGGTCCGTAGGTATTAAATATGCGTATAATTTTAATGGCCACTTTATTTTGATGGTGATAATCCATAAATAAGGTCTCTGCGCAACGTTTTCCTTCATCATAACAAGATCGCAATCCGATTGGATTTACATTGCCCCAATAATCTTCTTTTTGTGGATGAACAATGGGATCACCATACACTTCACTGGTGCTGGCCTGTAAAATTTTTGCGTTCAGTCGCTTTGCCAAACCCAACATATTGATGGCGCCCATCACAGAAGTTTGGATTGTTTTTATGGGATCGTGCTGGTAATAAATAGGGCTTGCCGGACAAGCTAAATTGTAAATTTCATCCACCTCTGCAAAGTAAGGCTGTGTAATATCATGCCGTACCAATTCAAAATACGGATTGGCAGTCAACCCAATGATGTTGCTTTTGTTGCTTGAAAAATAATTGTCCAGACAAATGACTTCGTTGCCTTCGTTCAGTAATCGTTCACACAAATGAGATCCTATAAATCCGGCACCTCCGGTAACTAGTATTTTTTTCATGGTTTCTTTTTTGTTTGTTGACAGTTGTCGGTTTTCGGTTTGTTCTTTTGTTTTCGGTTGTGAGTTGTCGGTTGCTGGTTGTCGGTTTTATGTTGTTGAAGTTCTAAGCTATTTTATTGGTAAGAACATAAATAATTGTCGGTTCTATTCGGCACTCTTTACAATTCACACTGATAACTCAAAACTGATAACCCTTCATCTTTTCAACCTTTTAATCCACAAAGGTTTCTTTAATAACCTCCTTGCATTTGCTTATTTCCGAATCGTTCAGTTTTTCATACATTTTTATAATCCTTATTTTATCTACCGTCCTGATTTGGTCTAAGGCAATCATTCCTTTTTTTCCGTTATGCCTGACCAAAACCCTTGTCGGATATTTTTTTAGACTCGTTGTCAACGGAGCAAGGACAATCGTGTTCATATGTTTGTTCATTTCATTTGGAGAAATGATGACGCAAGGCCTGGTTTTTTGTATTTCGCTGCCTATGGTCGGATCAAGATTTACCAGCACAACTAAGTATTGTATTAATTCCATTCATCAAAATTTTCATCGTCAAACACATCATTCATCAGCAATTTATCATCGTTGTTACGTCGCATATTCTTAAAGGCATTTTCCCAATCCTTACGAGGTTCATCGATTGCTTTTATGATAATTTGGTCTTTTTCAAGAATGAGTTCAACTTTGTCCTTGATGTTGTATTTCTCCATAATGGTTTTGCTTAAGCGAAGTCCTTTTGAATTTCCGATTTTGATTATCGCTATTTCCATAATTTTCTTTTTTGTTATTACAAAGTTATTACAATTAATTTAAATGCCAAAATTTGATATCAATGAATTCCTTTGAATATTTGTTGGATGGAATTTTATTTACGGTTAATGAATGTTGCTGACTTCCGTCTTCAGACTCTTTAATAATCAATTACCAACTTTTGATCCATCAATTCAACATTAAAATTTACTTTGGCGTTAAGCGCTTTAAAAACTTTTAAGATTGTTTCAAATCTTGCATCGGTCAGGCTATTTTAATAATAAGAACCTTCGTTGATTGTCGGTTTGTTCTTTTGTTGTCTGTTCTATGTTCTGTACTTTTTTCAATTCACAACTGATAACTCACAACCCAAAACTGACAACTGACAATTCACAACTTTTCTACTGAATTGCCCTGATCACATCGTGTTTGGTGATGATGTGAAATTTATCATCACCCAGGTTTACCAATACAGCACCGTTGTCGCGGTTGATGAGTTTTGAAATCTGGTCGATGGAAGTGTCGCTTTTCACGATTGGAAAAGGTGTCCGCATCACTTCTTTAATGGGTTTGCTGGCGATGTCTTTGTCGGCGAAATACAAACGAAACAAATCACTTTCATCCACAGACCCCACAAATCCGTCCACGTCGGTCACAGGAATCTGGGAGATGTCGTTATTTCGCATACGCTCAATGGCGTGCGACACCAGTTCTTCTGTTTTTACGGTAATCATCGGGGTATCTATCCGGTCTCTGATCAAATCGATGGCCACCTTTTTTTCATCATCCAGAAAACCGCGTTCCCGCATCCAATCGTCGTTAAATATTTTAGCCACATAACGGCTTCCGTGGTCGTGAAACAGTACCACCACCACATCATCTTTGGTAAAATGTTCTTTTAACTGCAACAGGCCTTTCACTGCCGAGCCTGCAGAATTCCCCACAAATATGCCTTCCTCCTTCGCAATTTTACGGGTATAAACGGCCGCATCCTTGTCGGTCACTTTCGTAAATCCGTCGATGATACTGAAATCCACGTTTTTTGGCAAAATATCTTCCCCGATGCCTTCGGTGATGTAAGGGTAAATTTCATTCTCGTCGAAAATGCCCGTTTCATGATATTTTTTAAACACCGAGCCATAGGTGTCTATTCCCCAGATTTTAATCGCGGGGTTTTTTTCTTTCAAATATTTTCCGACTCCTGAAATAGTGCCTCCCGTGCCCACACCCGAAACGAAATGGGTGATTTTCCCATCGGTCTGTTCCCATATTTCCGGTCCGGTTTGTTCATAATGTGCCAGGGCATTCGACGGATTGTCGTATTGGTTTACGTACCAGGAATTTGGCGTTTCTTCGGCCAGTCGTTTTGAAACCGAGTAATAAGAGCGCGGATCATCGGGGCCCACATTTGTAGGACATACCACCACCACGGCGCCCACGGCCCTTAAAATATCCATTTTTTCTTTGGACTGTTTGTCGCTGATGACACAAATCAATTTATACCCTTTGATGATGGCCACCAAAGCCAATCCCATTCCTGTGTTTCCGGAAGTTCCTTCAATAATGGTGCCTCCCGGCTTTAATATGCCCTGCTTTTCGGCATCTTCAATCATTTTTACCGCCATCCGGTCTTTTACGGAATTGCCGGGATTGAAGGTTTCCACTTTGGCCAGCACCAAGGCGTCTATTTCTTTTACGATTTTATTGAGTTGAACCATCGGGGTGTTGCCAATGGTTTCCAGTATGTTTTTAGCGTAGTTCATTTTTTTGGTTTTCGTATGCAAATATACTATTTTTTGAAATGTTGGATTGTTGAATTTAAGCTCTAAATTTCTCAATATCCAAAAGTCAGTTTGAGGATAATTTTAAATATTCCGTTTTCACTAGGCATTCTTGGCTGCTAGCACATGGATAACGTAAACTATCCAGAATTGGTTCAGCGTAAAACCTTAACAGGTTGTCTATTAAAATTTAGTTAGTTCAGAACAGGTTGCCGCGTCAGCTATCGCCTCCTCGCAATGATGACGCGGATTTAATTAGCTTTTCAGTGTCTATATATTGGATTTTAATGGAAAAATATTTACGCCAACGCGCCGGCTGGCTCGATCGCTAAAAACAGCTACCAGCTGTTTTCTTAACGTTCTGTCCTGACGAAAAAAATCATATGACGTTTTCTTTTTAATTCTGTGTAATTGGTTAATATTTTTTTCTCTCCCTTTAGGGTTGGGGTAAAAGAAAAAAATTTAGCTATTAATTTTTTTACAATTAAATTACAATTTCTTTAATTAATTGTTAATTCTATTGGATGTTCTTTACTTTTTTGCATCGCCCAAAAAAGTAACAAAAAAGTCTAGTCTGATGATCTTTTTCTGTAAAATTAGTCCATTTTTGCCAACGCGCCACCTGGCCCTATCGCTAAAAATGTTCACTGAACATTTTCTTAACGCTCTGTCCTATCACCCAGAACGCCTCTCCCAGCGCTTCACCTGCAGCAAGGCTCTTTGGGTTCCTCTTTCAGCCACCGCTAAAAAATTTTGCCCCCGCGCCACCTGGCCCTATCGCTAAAAATGTTCACTGAACATTT
>JAWOHJ010000147.1:0-7007 GCA_046485225.1 Lutibacter sp.
GGAAACTACTTTTGACAGGATTGTAAGGCTTTCCAAAAAATGTAAATTCAAAAATTGTACGCACACCATTGAGATTGGCTGTTGTGTAATTGAAGCTGTTGAAAAAAGAGAAATAGATAAAGCTTCCTACGAAAATTACCTGAAAATGGAGCGTGAAAAATCATATTTTGAAGCAACAATCACAGAAAAACGAAAAAAGGACAAAGATTTCGGAAAAATGGTTAAGCATTATAAAAAGGGCATCAACAGAAAAAAATGAATTTTAAACAAGGCAGAAATAGCCAGATTTTCATTTTAATCATTCCTTATAACGGAAAATACCACCCATAAAAAAAGGACAAACTTTTTGTGAAAAAAAGAAGGTGTAATGCTCATACCGGTCAAGGTGTAACCTATTAAATAAATCTGTTTGATTCCCCATAAAATTATTGTAGGTTTGGGTAACCCAAAAATTGCTGTAATTCTTATGAACCAAATCTTAAAAACAAATGGTGTTTGACCGACCAAACCTTCCATATTTTGGTGGATTTTGATGCTTCTACCCAGCCTTAATACAGGTTGGCAACAAGCTGAAAACAGCCATAAATAAGAATGAAAACAACAATCCCCATAAAAAATGTTTAAAAACGCAGCAATACTTCTACTTGTTCTTTCTTTTCCAAATATAAATGCCCAAATTAAATTAACACACAATATTGGTGAAACCCCCATAGTAACAAATATCACTTCATGTGAAGAAGATGAAAGTTGGTCGAGAGTTTTTAATTTATC
Source organism: Lutibacter sp. (assembly GCA_046485225.1). Taxonomy (GTDB): domain Bacteria; phylum Bacteroidota; class Bacteroidia; order Flavobacteriales; family Flavobacteriaceae; genus Lutibacter. Next base: position 772 of record JAWOHJ010000147.1, read on the forward strand.
CGATTTTGGTGTTACCAAAAATGAGCAATTTATAATTGAATCGGGACAAGTTGCCATAAGTAAATCTTTTGGAGGCGCATATATAGGGTTTTTTTTTTCTAGTATTGACGATAACTTTCCTAATTCAAACCCTGTTCACCTTGGTAGTGGAGGATATCAATTATTACCAATTATAGATAATGGTCCAAGAATTATTGATGTTAATTTTAATGAGCCTATAGTTATTCCTTCTTATGTTAAAAGAATTTTAGTCACGGTTTATAAAAGTGTTGATTTTTATAATCCAAATTCTGCCAAAGTACTCATAGCTGGAACTGCTACTGACAATGACGTTTCTTGGTTTAACGGATGTAGAAAATATTATACACATACCGCTACTTCAGATTTAGATGTACCTGTACCTGATGCCAATTTTTATATAAATGTTACTGGTAAACTATTTACAAACACCAACTTTGGTTCTTCAGCAACATTAACACATAATATTTGTGATAACGTTATTAAAACTCCTATTTATGCTTGTAGTTGGGGTGGAATAAATTGGGCTAGAACTTTTGTTTTAAATGATTTTGGAATATCTACCAACGAGGAGTTTATAATAAATTCGGGGCAATTTGCACTTTCAGATATGGGAAGCTGGGATGTTAAAGTTCAATTTAATATTTATGAAATTGATGCTAATTTCCCTACTAGCTTTTCTGAATCAAATTTAATTGGAAGTAGCCAAGTATACAAACCGCCCTATTTTACTTCAGGAGTTAAAATATTTGACGTTCATTTTGAGACTCCAATTGTTATTCCTGCAGGTGTTAAAATGATTTTAGTTGAAGTTTTTCAATTGCACAGTAGTGCAAGTAGCGCTGTTGCATTTATGGGTGGAACAGAATTAGATGATAATGATTTTTCTTGGTTTAAATCTTCTAACGGAGGATGCCCACCATCTACTTATACTAAAACAATAGATTTAGGAGCCCGCAGTAAATTTTACATAAATGTTACTGGTAATGTAAATCACGTTAGCAATAACTTTGCAATGAATATTTCAAATATTTGCGCAGAGTTTTTAACTGAATTTAGTGTAGATAATAAAAGTGAAATAGCCGCTATAGTTTGGGATTTTGGAGATCTAGCTTCTGGAACAGAAAATACTTCAACAGATGTATCTCCTTTTCACGATTTTTCTGCTGATGGAACTTATACAATTACGGCCACCGTAACTGCAACAAATGGAAATACTGAAGTTTTATCTGAAACTATTGATGTTAAAGAGCCTCCAAAAGCATATGGAATTAATAACTTAGAAGCTTGTGAAGATGCATTTGGAACAGGAATTTCTTCTTCCTTTGACACCGCTAATATTTTGTCTCAAGTTTTAGGAAATCAAACAAATAAAGTTGTTACTTTTATAGATGGCAGCGGAAACACTTATGATATTTTCCCAAACCCATTTACAAATACAATAAAAGATCGAGAAACTATTACAGTAAAAGTTACTAGAGATGATGAATTGTGTTGCTCGTCTGAAATAACATTTGACGTCATAGTAAACCCACTACCTAATGTATCAACTATTAATAATCTATTTGAATGCGAAACTAATAATGATGGTTTTGCAAACTTTAACCTTGAACAATTAAGAATTGATTATTTTGGAACGTATACAAATTACACTGTTTCCTTTTATCAAGCCAATGGAACATTAATTCCTACGGCTGAATTACCTGCCTATAAAAATGCAACAATAAATGAAGAAACTATTACTTTAAAAGTCGAAAATATTGACACTAATTGCACAAATGAAACAACTTTTAAACTAATTGTTAGTGAGCAACCCATTGCAAACACCTTTAATGATATTATTGGTTGCGATGACAATAATGATGGCATTTCGGAATATTTTGATACTTCAACGATAGAAACGGATGTTTTAAATGGACAAACAGGAATGGAAGTCTCCTACTATAATGAATTTGGAAACCAATTGGCAAGTCCGCTACCCAATCCATATACAAACACAAAAGCAACACAGGAAACGATAACCGTAAGAGTTACAAATCCACAAACTGGTTGTTATGCTGAAACATTTTTAAAATTAACAACATCATCCAAACCATTAATCAACCAGCCCTTATCCTTATATTCCTGCTACGAGGAGAACGGAATTGCCTTTTTCAACACCTCAACAATTGAGCAACAATTGATAGGGAATCAAACTGGTTTGCGTATATTTTATTCTGATGAAAACGGAATGGCATTGCCAAGTCCTTTACCAACAAATTATCAAAACACAAAAGCTTGGTCGCAAAAAATAAATGTCAGGGTCGAAAATCAATTAAATCCATTGTGTTATTCTGAAACCAGTTTTAATTTGACCGTAAACGAATTACCGCAAATTAATTTAGAAAACGACTATTTTTTATGTGATTTAGAGCCTTATTTATACATTGCAACAGATTCAAATTTTGATTCATGGAAATGGACTTTTGAAGATGGCTCAGTAATTTCTAATTCTTTTGAAGCAAATTTAACAGATGCAGGCACCTATACCCTTCAAATTACCAAAATCAACAATGGAATATCCTGTGAAAATTCATTTTCGTTTAATTTGGTTCGATCCATACTGCCAATAATTGACGAAGTTAAAATTCAGGATATTTCAGCAAACAATTCTATTGAAATTATCACTTCTGGTGATGGTGATTTTGAGTATTCTATTGATGGTTTCAACTATCAGGATGACAACATTTTTCAAAATTTATCAGGCGGTGTTTATCATGTTCAGGTAAGAGATAAAAAAGGTTGCGGGTTGGATAATGAAGAAGTTGTTTTGGTAGATTACCCCAAGTTTTTCACCCCAAATAATGATGGATTTAATGATTATTGGCAAATTCAAGGCATTGAAAAATTTCCAAATACGGTAATTTATATTTTTGACAGATTCGGTAAATTATTAAAGCAACTTACCTTTAAAGATTTGGGTTGGAACGGCACTTATAACGGACAAGCTTTGTTTGCTTCGGATTATTGGTTTACGGCTGATTTAGGAGATGGCCGGACTTTTAAAGGGCATTTTTCATTAAAACGTTAACAAATAACAATCCGTCCTCTGGTGCTCGTCTTAGTTGAATACCTGAGGAGATAATTAGATCCGCGTTGCAAACGCTTTGTTTTGTTTACTCAAGTAAGTAGGTACTCGTCGCAGACGAGCACCAGAAGCGTGAATAATTTCATCCCTGTAAGTTTTGTGAAATTTAATCGGACAATAATATTTAAATATGTAATTTAACAGTTCGAAAAAAAAGAAACCTATGGTACTGGCCTGCGACGAGTATCTATTTAAATTAGCATATAAAATGTAGCGTTTGCAGCGCCGCTAATGACAAACACAGGAAAACAAATATTAATTATTAATAAATTTTATGATGAAAAAACTTTTTTTGATTTTAGGATTGATGATCTTCTCAATCTTTACCGGATGCGCTAAAAAAGATGATGGAAACAACTTAATTGTTGTTGTGAAATACAAAACACTTCCAAACAAAAGTGTTGATGCTGTCACAGGCTTAAAGAAACTGATTGAACAAGTTAAAGGCGAAGATCATTTCGTAAGTCTTAAACTTCACATTGATCAAGAAGACAATTCGAATATTCTGTTATATGAAGAATGGGATGATGCGCTGTATTATCAAAATCAGCATATGAAAACAAAGCATCTTCAGGAATTTATTGTTGAATCCCAGACTTTCCTGGCCGGGCCGCCTGAGATTTCATTTTGGAAAGTCAATGCGGTTTATAAATAATTCATTCAGCAGCCAGTTAAATGCTGAACCTTTATGGTGGTTTTAATTAATGAGCTGTGTTACAAACGCTTAGTTTTGTTTATACAAGCAATTAGGTAATCGCGCCATACGAGTACCAGAAGGTATAAGTTGTGTAACATTATGAAAACTCATAAAAATTAACGAAATTGCAATATAAATTTAACGAACATGTCAAAAGTAGATAAAATACGTAGCGGACTGATTGATAAAATATTGACTATTAGAAACAAAGACTTTCTTGTGGCCCTTGATCATCTGATTTCATCAAGTGCAGCGGACACGAATGTTGTTGAACTGACCGCTGAACAAAAAGAAATGCTTGAAATGAGCGAGGAAGACATTAAAAACGGTAGATTGATTTCTCAAGAAGCAATGGACAAACGAAATATGGAATGGCTAAACGGACTGTAAGATGGACCCGAACAGCTGATATTCAATATGTCGGAATACTTGAATATTGGGTTATACGAAACAAATCAAATACTTACTCAAAAAAGCTGATTAAAATTGTATCAGCACGAACTAAACAAATTTCGGAAACACCTTTCATATATAAATCTTCGGACTTTGAAGATACAAGTGTTGCTTCTTTGGGAAATTTCAGTATTTTTTATAAAGTGACAGAACAAGAAATTTTAATAACAGCTTTTTGGGACAATCGCCAAAATCCGATAAAATTATTGCAGATTTTAAATGACAAAAAATAAGGTTGCTCCTCTGGTGCACCTCGCAGACGATTTTATTTATATTTATAAGAGTTACAAACGCTTTGTTTTGTTCACACAAGTAAAAAGGTACTCGTCGCAGACGAGTACCAGTGATTTTTTTGTTTTTAGCCTTTATCGCAATAACAGTTTAATCCACCACAACTTAAGTTTTGAATGTGGAAAATATTTCAAATTAGGTTCAATCCAAGAAAGTTTCTCAAGGATGCTTTTGTAGTGCGAAAATGTTTTAAAACCATATTCGCCGTGATAGGAACCGATACCGCTTTCCCCAACGCCGCCAAAAGGCAAACTGCTGTTGGTGATGTGCATAATGGCATCATTAATTGCGCCTCCACCAAATGAAAGTTCACTTAAAAGTTTATTTTTTAAGATATTGTTTGAAGTGAAAATATAACAGGAAAGCGGTTTTTCACCTTCTTTAATTTTTGCGATGGCGGCATCTAAGGTATCGTAGGTGATCACGGGAAGTATAGGTCCAAATATTTCTTCTTGCATCACTTTATCATTATAATTTACACGATGCATAATGGTAGGTTCGAAAATTCTTGACTGTTCATCGTAATTTCCTCCGTAATAAACCTTTTCGGTGTCCAGCAAATTAGCCAACCGTCTTATATTTTTAGCATTGATGATTTGTATATAATTGCCATTTTGGACTGAAAAATTTTCTTTTTCAATTTCCTTTTTAACCAATTCTAAAAAACGTTGCTCAAGCGCTTGAGGCACCAATACATAATCGGGTGCAATACAAGTTTGGCCGGCATTCAAAAATTTTGCCCAAACAAGTCTTTTTACAATGACTTCCAAATGACGATCATCGGTAACAATCGCGGGACTTTTGCCTCCAAGTTCGAGTGTAACCGGCGTTAAATATTTTGCGGCAGCCTGATATACTATTTTACCCACAGGAACACTTCCCGTAAAAAAAATTTTATCAAACCTTTGCTTCAGCAATTCCGTCGTTTCTGAAATTCCTCCCTCAATCACTATGAAATATGCCGGATCAAAATTTTCGTTGATCAATTTAGCCATTATTTTACTTGATTCAGCTGGCAACTCACTTGGCTTCAAAATGATTGTGTTTCCTGCTCCAATAGCAGCTATTGCAGGAGCCAGCGATAATTGATAGGGATAATTCCAGGCGCCAATAATTAAAGAAACCCCTAAAGGTTCGGGTATAATGTAACTTTTAGAAGGAAAATTTAAGAGGTTCGTTTTTACGCTTTTTCTTTTTGCCCACTTTTTTACATGTTGAATTGCTTCATCAATATCAACATATAACAAAGCAAGTTCATTGGTAAAAGTATCAAAAGCTGATTTTTTGAAGTCCGCATAAATGGCATCATTTAATAAAGACTCATTTTCCGTCAACAATTTTCGCAATTTTTTAAGTTGCTGAATGCGAAAATCGATTGTTTTAGTTTGATTTGTATTAAAGAATGCTCTTTGTTTTTTTACAATGTCTTCCATATTATTTGTTCCTTTATGCAGAATAAGCCCAAATGTAATTCTTTGTTATTATAGGACAGGGACTAAATTAAGCCTAATTTTCGGATAATTTATAATTCATCGCCAACGATTAAAATCGTGGACGATATGATTTAAACGATAAAACACCAAACCCTTTTAACGATTTATATGCTATATTTATCTACCTAAAACACAAAAAGTTCCAAATAAAAATGTA
>JAWOHJ010000233.1:0-3501 GCA_046485225.1 Lutibacter sp.
TTGGACAAGATGGCGCAAAAAACTTGGCAAAAGACATTGATGTGGCCTTTTTAGGTGAAATTCCTTTGGTACAAAGCATCCGGGAATCGGGCGATGTTGGGCATCCGGTGGCGCTTCAGGACAATACGCCTTTAGAAATTGCTTTTTCAGAAATTACTAAAAATGCCTTGTCACAATTGGTGAAAAGAAACAGTGATTTACCTCCAACCGAAATTGTTCGTATAACGACAATGAGCGGTTGCAGCACAAAAAAATAAAAAACTATGGAAGCCGAAGAACTTAAAATTATTGTTGAAAATGCCTTGCAGGAAATCAGGCCTTATTTACAGGCTGATGGCGGCAACATTACATTGGTTGATATACAAGACAATATTGTGAGTGTTCAGCTTGAAGGCAATTGTTTGGGTTGCTCCGTAAACCAGATGACTTTAAAAAACGGGGTTGAAGCCACCATAAAAAGGCACGCTCCCCAAATTTTACAAGTGATTGAAGTGAACGGAATTACTTTTTAGCTTTAAAAAAACGATATCAAAAAAGAGCACATAACGTGCTCTTTTTTATTTCATTATACATTCAAAAATATTTTTATATTTGTAAAATATGCAAACAGCTTGGACTGAATTATTGATACTTCTAAAATTCTTAATCAAGAGAAATCCTGAATGAAAATATTCATGGGTTAAGTTACAGCTAAAAATTTTGTAACTTTAAGGCTATGATTCCGTCCAATATGATTAGGTTATTGGATAAAAATTCATAAAAACTACTAACCCTTTTTTAGGGAATTCATAACTAAAAAATATACGATTATGCCTAGATATCATTCATTGGGTAAAATTCCGCCAAAACGCCACACCACTTTTGAAAAACCTACAGGCGGTTTGTATCAGGAAGAACTTTTCGGAACTGCAGGTTTTGCAGGAATGTCCTCGTTAATCTATCATTTGAATCCGCCCACCGTGGTTACGGAAATCAAAAAAGTGAAAGATGTTACGCCAAAAATCGCCATCGACAAAAATATGAAAGCCCTCAGTTTTAAAGGATTTTCCTTAAAACCTGAAACCGATTACCTGGAAAGCAGGAAAACTGTTTTTGTCAACAGCGATTTGCATATCGGTTTGGCTGCGCCCAAAGAATTTTCATCTGCCTACTTTTATAAAAATGCCGATGCCGATGAAATGCTTTTTGTGCATCTTGGATCTGGCACCTTAAAAACAATGTATGGTAACATTTCTTTTAAATATGGCGATTATGTGATCATTCCAAGAGGAACTGTGTATCAAATTGACTTTGACACGCAAGATAACCGATTGCTGTATATCGAATCTTTTAGTCCGATTGTAACGCCAAAACGGTATCGAAATAACTTTGGGCAATTGTTGGAACATTCCCCATTTTGCGAGCGCGATTTTAAATTGCCAACCAATTTGCAAACCCATGATGAGAAAGGCGCTTTTAAAGTATTCATCAAAAAACAAGGCGTACTTTGGGAATATGTTTATGGAAATCATCCTTTTGATGCTGTTGGCTGGGACGGATTTAATTATCCGTATGCTTTTTCCATTCACGATTTTGAACCCATAACCGGCCGTATTCATATGCCGCCGCCGGTTCACCAAACCTGGGAAGCATCGGGTTTTGTGGTTTGCTCCTTTGTGCCAAGAATGTACGATTACCATCCTAAATCAATTCCGGCGCCTTACCATCACAGCAATATCGATTCCGAAGAAATATTGTATTATGTGGACGGTGATTTTATGAGCCGAAACAATATAGAAAAAGGACAAATTACCTTGCATCCCGGCGGAATTCCTCACGGACCGCATCCTGGCGCCATCGAAAGAAGTGTCGGAAAAAAATTTACGGAAGAACTGGCTGTGATGATTGATCCTTTTAAACCGGTGATGATTACCGAAGAAGCGATGAATTTACAGGTGGATGATTATTATAAATCTTGGATAACTGAATAGGAATAGAATAGAGAGAAGAGAAAAGAGAGAAGAGAAAAGACCTGCCTGCCGGCAGGCAGGGAAAAAAGAAAAATAAATACTATGATAAGACATAATTATAAAAAATTAAAAATTTGGCAATTGGGATTGCAAATCTCAATGGATGTTTCCGATATTATAAGTGAATTTCCCACTCATGAAAAGTATGATTTAAGTTCGCAATTAAGCAGATGTTCTATTTCAATCCCAAGTAATATTGCTGAAGGTTCATCAAGAACTGACAAATCTTTTTCTCATTTCATTGACATTTCTTTAGGTTCTTCCTTTGAATTAGGAACACAGTTATTAATTGCATGCCACAAAAAATATATAACTATTGAAACATTAACAACACTTGAAAACAAAATAGAAGAATTTCAAAAAATGACTATGGGATTTCAAAACAATTTGAATTAGCCTTGTCTTTTTTCAATCTTAAGACATTTTACTTTTAAAGAAATCTGAATTATTTAGTCTTTTTTCTCTATTCTATTTTCTCTATTCTAAAAATAAAAATTATGAGCAATCTAAAACAAAAACAAAATTTCAACTACGGATTGGAAAAAATATTTCCTGAAGCACAAGATTTCTTGCCATTATTAGGAACTGATTATGTGGAAATGTATGTTGGAAACGCCAAACAGGCAGCACATTATTATAAAACTGCATTCGGATTTCAATCTTTGGCTTATGCCGGATTGGAAACGGGTTTAACAGACCGAACAAGTTATGTTTTGGTTCAGGATAAAATTAAACTGGTGCTCACCACGCCCATGCCAAACAAAAATAATCAGGAAATTTTTGACCACATCCAAAAACATGGCGATGGCGTAAAAGTGGTGGCACTTTGGGTTGAAGATGCTGCAAAAGCTTGGGAAGAAACCACCAAAAGAGGTGCAAAATCGTTCATGGAACCAACCAAAGAAAGCGATGAAAACGGTGAAGTTGTTCGCTCCGGAATTCATACTTATGGCGATACTGTTCACATTTTTGTAGAACGAAAAAATTACAACGGCTTGTTTTTGCCAAAGTTTGTAAAATGGAACTCGAGCCATAATCCTCCTGATGTTGGTTTGCGATATATAGATCATATGGTGGGCAATGTTGGCTGGAACGAAATGAATGTCTGGTCAAAATTTTACAATGAAGTTATGGGATTTGCTAACCTAATTACTTTTGATGACAAAGATATTTCAACAAAATATACGGCGTTAATGAGCAAAGTGATGACCAACGGCAACGGCCGCGTAAAATTTCCAATAAACGAACCCGCCGAAGGCGCAAAAAAATCACAAATTGAAGAATATTTAGACTTTTACAATGGTCCGGGCATTCAACATATTGCGGTTGCCACCAACAATATTTTGGAAACAGTAAAAACATTGACGGAACGCGGCGTTGAATTTTTGTACGTTCCCGGCTCTTATTACGACACAGTTTTGGACAGGGTTGGCGAAATTGATGAAGATTTGGCAGCCTTAAAAGATCTTGGCATATTGGTTGACAGGGATGA